>JBKBRG010000260.1:0-4424 GCA_046292325.1 Tabrizicola sp. | reverse complement strand
CGTCGTCGGGGCCGAGTTCGGAGGAGATGCCGAGGTAGGTGTTCATCGACCGCTCGCCGTCGGGCGAGACGAAGATCATGCTGCGCGAGGTCGGAAGCTCGCCCCCCGGCACGGGGGGGTTGACGAAATCGGTCCCCTCTTCGGCCATGGTGCGGGCGTAGAACCGGCCCAGCGCGTCGTCGTGGACGCGGCCGATGAAGGCGGTGGTGAGGCCCAGGTTACCCAGGCCCGCCAAGGTGTTGGCAACGGACCCGCCCGGCGCCTGCTGGCGGTTCTCCATCGCGGCATAGAGCATCTCGCCGCGTTCGCGTTCGACGAGCTGCATGATCCCCTTCCGGATGCCCATCAGGTCGAGAAAGCTGTCGTCGGCGGTGGAGAAGACGTCCACGATGGCATTGCCGATGCCGACGACCTGATAGGTTTTCATGCGGTCTTTTCCTCGTATTGGCACCAGTCGCGGATCGGGCAGATGCCGCATTTCGGCTTGCGCGCGGTGCAGATATACCGGCCGTGCAGGATAAGCCAGTGGTGGGCATGGGCCTGGTATTCCACCGGCACGTTGTCCTCGATCGCGCGCTCGACGGCCAGTTCGTCGCGGCCGGGGCAGATGCCGGTGCGGTTGCCCACGCGGAAGATATGGGTATCGACCGCCTGTGCGGGGTGGTGGAACCACATGTTCAGGACCACGTTCGCCGTCTTGCGGCCGACCCCCGGCAGCGTGGTCAGCGCCGCGCGCGACGAAGGCACCTCGCCGCCGAAATTCTCGATCAGAAGGCGCGAGAGCCGGATCACGTTCTTCGCCTTGTTGCGGTAAAGGCCGATGGTCCTGATGTGCTCGATCAGACCCTCTTCCCCGAGGGCCAGCATCTTTTCGGGCGTGTCGGCGATCTGGAACAGCTTGCGCGTGGCCTTGTTCACGCCCACGTCCGTCGCCTGAGCCGAGAGCGCCACGGCAACCAGAAGGGTGAAGGCGTTGACATGTTCCAGCTCGCCCTTCGGATGGGGCTCGATCTCGGCGAAACGCGCGAAGATCCGCTTCAGGGTGGCATAGGGCAGCTGCGGGGCCATGCCGCCTTTGCAGCACGAAAGCCGCGCTTCGACAAGCCGCAGGAAACGGGTCGCGGCGCAAGGAGCGTGGCGCTAGATCTTCGCAAGACGCCCGCAGATGATGTCGCCCTTCCTCGCTTGCGACGAGAAGCCGAAGGCACACGAGGAGCCGACCCAGGAACCCGAGATGACCGACCAGTCCCCGTCCTACCACTACCAGGTGATCGCCCGCGCGCTTGCCGTGATCGACAGCGAAGGCCCGGCCCTGACGCTGGAGAGCCTTGCCCAGCGGATGAACATGAGCCCGGCGCATTTCCAGCGCCTGTTCAGCCAGTGGGTCGGCGTCAGCCCCAAGCGATACCAGCAATACCTGACCCTGGGCCATGCGCGCAGGCTGCTTGCGGAACGGCATACCCTGCTTGGCACGACGCTGGAGACCGGCCTCTCCGGCACGGGACGCCTGCATGACCTGTTCCTGACCTGGGAGGCGATGTCGCCCGGCGACTATGCCCGGGGCGCAGAGGGCCTGGAGATCCGCTGGGGCTGGTTCGAGACGCCCTTCGGTCCCGCCCTGGTGATGGCGACGGCAAAGGGCATCTGCGGCATGGGATTCGCCGACGAGGTCGGAGCCGAGGCGACCATGACCGATCTGGTCGGCCGCTGGCCGAAGGCGCGCTTCGTCGAGGACCCGATGGCGATCCGCCCGCTGGTGGACGCGGCCTTCGGCGGGCAGGCCACCCGCCTGCACCTGATCGGCGCCCCGTTCCAGATCAAGGTCTGGGAGGCGCTTCTCGCCATCCCGACCGGCCATGTCACCACCTATGCCGACATCGCCGGGGCCATCGGCCACCCGCAGGCGCACCGCGCCGTGGGAACGGCCGTCGGTCGCAACCCGATCAGCTTCCTGATCCCCTGCCACCGCGCCCTGCGCCGCGACGGCGGGCTCGGCGGCTATCACTGGGGCCTGCCGAGGAAGCGCGCCATGCTGGCCTGGGAGGCCGCGCGCACAGAGTTGTGAATGCGCGGAACCCTGCCGAGACAGCCGGGAAGCGCAAGCCTCTCGACGGCGCTGGTGTAATGTGGCACCGGTCTGACCATCGGGCCCGGAACGGGCCGACAGCTGAGGCGAGAGCAAACATGATGATGAAAACCCCCCTTTTCCTGGCGACGGCCGCTGCGCTGACCCTGACCGCCTGCGTCGATCCGAACGCCTATCCCGATGACCCGAACGCGCGGCAGCGCAACGGCGCGATCATCGGCGGCCTGACTGGCGCCGTGGCCGGGGCCGCGGTCTCTTCGGGCGACGACAAGCTGAAGGGCGCCCTCATCGGTGGCGTGCTGGGCGCCGGCACCGGCGCGCTGATCGGCGCCGACCTCGACCGCCAGGCGGCCGAACTGCGGGGGCAGCTGAACTCGAACATCTCGGTGACGAACACGGGCGAATACCTGATCGTCAACATGCCGCAGGACCTGCTGTTCGCCGTGGACAGCGCCGCCGTCCGCCCCGACCTGCGTGCCGACCTGAACGCGGTCGCCTCGAGCCTGTTGAAGTATCCCAACAGCCGGATCGAGGTGATCGGCCATACCGACAACACCGGCACCGCCGCCTACAACCAGGACCTGTCGCAGCGCCGCGCCGTGGCCGTTGCCAGCGTCCTGCGCGAAGCAGGCGTTCCGGGGGGGCGCATCGCAGCCTATGGCCGCGGCGAGGACCAGCCGATCGCATCGAACCTGACGCCCGAGGGTCGCGCCCAGAACCGCCGGGTCGAGATCATCATCCGCCCGACGCGCTGATCCGGCGGCAGATACGGAAAGGGGGTCGGCCGGCGCCGGCCCCCTTTTTCGTTGTAACCTCGGAGAATCGGTCATATTTCTGGACCAATCATCGGGGTCCACAATGCCGTTCCTGAAAGTCGCCTCGGAAAAGCTGTCCAGCGCGGTCGTCCGCCAGATCGAGCAACTGATCCTGCGCGGCATCCTGCGCCCCGGAGAACGGCTGCCCTCAGAGCGCGATCTGGCCGAGAAGCTGGGCGTTTCGCGCCCCAGCCTGCGCGATGCCATCGCCGAGCTGGCCGAGAACGGACTTCTGGTCAGCCGGGCCGGGTCGGGCATCTTTGTCGCTGACGTGCTGGGCTCGGCCTTTTCTCCGGCGCTGATCCGGCTGTTCTCGACGCATGACGAAGCGGTCTTCGACTACATCGCCTTCCGGCGTGACATCGAGGGGCTGGCGGCGGAACGGGCGGCAGTGCACGGATCGGAGACCGACCTGCGGGTGATCGACACGATCTTCCGCAAGATGGAACGGGCGCACCAGAAGCGCGACCCCTCGGACGAGGCGCAGCTGGATGCCGAGTTCCACATGGCGATCATCGAGGCCAGCCACAACGTCATCATGCTGCACATGCTGCGGTCGATGTTCGACCTGCTGCGGCAGGGCGTGTTCTACAACCGGCAGATGATGTTCCGGAACCGGATGACGCGGGATCACCTGCTGGACCAGCACCGGGCCATCAACGCCGGCGTGCAGGCGCGCGACCCGGAGGCCGCGCGCGCCGCCGTCACCGCGCACCTGGCCTTTGTCGAGCAGGCCTTCCATGACCAGATCCGGGCCGAAAAGCACGAGGCGATCGCCCGGCAGCGGCTGGATCACGAGACCGGGCGCTGAGCCGTCATTTCAATGGAAGGTGAAGTTCGGTGATCAGATCCTCGGGGTCCGTGTCCATCGGCGAGTTGAGGTAGACCTCGAACGACGGGGCATCGGCGGGTTCCTCGCCCGACTGCGGCAACCAGATGCCGAACAGCTCGTCATAGGCGGCGGGGAGGCCGGCGTAGGGGCCCTTGTAGGTGAGGACTGCCTGACGACCGGCGGGAAGAGTGACATCTTCCAGAGGCGACGACAGGTCGGAGCGGCCGTTGATCTCGAATCCGGCATGGCTGCGCAGGTCGGGCTCGGCCACGGACTGCGGATCATCGTAGAAGACGGCGATCATCCGGCCTGCGTTGCGGAAGAGGTCGCGGCTGGCCATGATGGCGGAAAGCTTCTGAAATGCGCGGGAGATTTCGAAATAGGCGCCCTTGTGCGGCACGGCGGCAAGGCGGATGGCGGGTTCGCTGCGGATTTCGACGGGGTGCATGGGGTCTCTCCTGGGAAGGGGGGCACGGACGAAGGGGCGAAGTTCGCCCCGTTTGCGGAAGGCGGTGGGCGACATCAGGAAGGCTTCGGTGAAGCAGCGGGTAAAGCTGGTCAGGTTCTCCATGGCTCTGTTGCACAAATCCGGTGAGGGATTCATCTCGTGAATCCAGGGTGGTAGCTGGGGCACATGAGCAGACCGACACCTCCGACCTACAAGACCAGGAACTGGCCTGAGTATAACAAG
>JBKBRG010000259.1:0-4441 GCA_046292325.1 Tabrizicola sp. | reverse complement strand
CAGCATGATGACCGACCGCGCCTCGGGCCAAAGCGCCGGAGGCGAGCCGCGCCATGCCTCCCGTTCCGCCATCCAGCCCATCTGACCGTGCCGGCCCTCGGCAAGGAACCTGCGCAGTCTTCCGGCAGACTCGGGCACCGCGTCTGGCCGGCAGACTCCGGCCTTCACGAACCCCTCCTCCAGCGCGCGCGCGACAAGCCGGGCCTTCAAACCCTGCATGGGCTTGCTCTTTTGACAAATACTCCGGGGGTCCGGGGGCTGGCCCCCGGCCGACGCCCGCCCCTAGAAGTCCAGGTCGGCATAATGCGGCGCCGGCGGAAAGCCCGAGATCTGGTCCGCCAGCAGAGGCCGGAACGACGGCCGCGACTTGATCTTCGCATACCAGTCCTTCAGCACGGCATGCCGGTTCCAGTCGACATCGCTGATATAGTCCAGGCAGCTCAGATGTGCTGCCGCGGTGAAATCCGCCAGCGTCATCGTATCCCCGGCCAGCCAGCGGCGCTGATCCAGAAGCCAGGCCATGTAGTCCAGGTGATACTTGATCCGGGTCGAGCCCAGCTTGACGTTGCGGGAATCCGGATAGCCCTGCCCGGTGACCTTCTTGTTCACCCGCTCGTAAAGCAGTTTCGACGTGACCTCGTGATGGAACTTGTCGTCGAACCAGGCGCAAAGCCGCCGCACCTCATAGCGTCCGTCGGCATCCTTCGGCATCAGCGGAACCTGCGGCGCGATCTCCTCCAGATACTCGCAGATTGCCTGGCTTTCGCTCATCATCCGGTTGCCCATCTTCAGGATCGGCACCTTGCCCGCCGGATTCCGGCGCAGGAAGTCGGGCGAAGGGTCCCAATACCTTTCCTCCACCAGTTCGGCCTCGATCTTCTTCTCCGCCAGCGTCAGGCGCACCTTGCGGCAGAACGGCGACAGCGGGACGTGATAGAGGCGGTTCGAGGGACGGTTCATCGGTCGGAGGTCTCCGGTCTCTCCCCTCATTGCCGCGCCGAGGGCCGGATTTCAATCCCCGCGCGGGCTCAGCCCTCGAAACAGGCGGATCTGCCGTCTGCGGCGATGGTTTCGGCGCCCGACATGATCGCCCGCGTCCGGCTGCGCACAAAGGTCGACGGCTTGGAGGCGCTGCGCCCCTTCGGGTCCGGCAGGACGGCCGCAAGCCTCGCGGCCTGCAGGGCGGTCAGGTCGCGGGCGTCGACGCCAAAATAGTGCCGCGCCGCGGCCTGCACGCCGAACACGCCTTCGTCGAACTCGGCAACGTTCAGATAGACCTCCAGAATGCGCTGCTTGGACCATGCCAGCTCGACGACGGGCGTCAGGATCGCTTCCAGGGATTTGCGCACCCAGCTGCGGCCATGCCAGAGGAACACGTTCTTCGTCACCTGCTGACTGATGGTCGAGGCCCCGCGGTTGCTGCCGGCCTCGATGGCCTGACGGATGGCCGCCATGTCGAAGCCCCAGTGATTGCAGAAGTTCGCGTCTTCGGCCGCGACCGCCGATCGACCCATCACCGGGGCGATCTCGTCCCAGCTGACCCAGTCCTTCTCGATCCCGCCCAACCGCCAGGACTCGCCCAGTTGATACAGATTGATCGGCGGCGGCAGAAAGGCGAACAGCAGGATCAGAACCGCGTAGAACCCCGCGACGGCGGCACCGGCGCGGGCAAGCCACCGCAGGCCAAGACGCAGCACCGACCGCCGCTCCGGTGGCGCCTCCTTTGCGGCAGCCTTCCGCTTCCGCGCGCTTGCGGGCGGCTTGGCCGCGGTCCTGTCTGCTGATTTGTTGCTCATTGCGCCACAAGGCCGCAGGCACGAGGCGCCCGTCAAGCCGTAACTCTGTCAGGTTGCAGGCAGGTCGAGGCGCCGGCCCAGCGCAGCCTGCGGAATCTGGCCCATCATGTCGATCAGGGCCTCCTCGGTTCGCGCATCGAGACGGGTCCAATGGATCCGGGGGGCGCCCTGCATGCTGTCCAGCGTCGCCATGACCCTCTCCCTGCCCAGCAGCCGGACCCGCATCCCCACAGCGGCACCGCCCTTGTTCAGCGACTGCGCCACGTTGCCCAGAAAGGTCCGGTCCAGGCCGGTGGCCGCCAGCTGTGCCGCAAGGCCCTGTCCCTCGGGCTGCGGCTGGCGCGCATCCAGAAACATCAGGCCGATCAGCGCGCCCCAGCCCCCTCCGCCCAGGGGTGCGCCAGCGGCAAGGTCGATCGACTGGCTGATGGCGATGCGATCTTCCGCGCTGCGCGAGACCACGACGATATCCTCCGGCTCGGTTCCGGCCGCCTGTTGCAAGGCCGCAAGCCGTTCGCCAGCCGCAAAGGCAGCGGCCTCGCTGCGAAAGACGGAAATGATCAGATCGGACACGTTGCACTCTCGAATTTGGGCCGCCTGGCAGATATCTAGTCGGCGCTGCGGACGGGCGACAAGCGGAATTCGGATCGGTCTCGCCTCGCTGCCGGCACAACCGGAAGAACCCGTCCGGTCGGGGAGCGAGGGGGCTTGACCCCGTGACAGGGCCGGATTTCCCTCGGACCCGGCGACGGGACCGGTGCGGCGAACCCGCCGCGACAGGGGCCGGATGGCCGCAGGGGGTGTCATGGGATTGATTTCGCGCAGGCATTCGGAAAACGGCACCGCATCCGAGGCGGTCTATTCCGAGTGCGGGCAGTATCGCTATCTGTTGACCCGGACCTGGGGACCGGGGCCACGAGCGCTTTTCGTCATGCTGAACCCCTCGACCGCGACCGAGCTTCAGAACGACCCGACGGTCGAGCGATGCCAGCGGCGCGCCGTGGCGCTGGGGTTCGGATCCTTCCGGGTGACCAACATCTTCGCCTTCCGCGCCACCGATCCAAGAGAGATGCGCGCCCGGCCCGACCCGATCGGCCCGGACAATGACGCCGCCATTCTCGGCAGCCTCCCCTGGGCCGACATGGTGATCTGCGCCTGGGGGAACCACGGCCTTCACCTGGATCGTGGCGCCAAGGTGACGGCGATGTTGCGCAAGGCCGGGGCGCAGCTCTTCCATCTTGGACTGACCGGTCAGAACCAGCCCCGCCATCCGCTTTATGTAGGGTATGACCAGAAGCCGTTGCCCTGGTAGCCGTCAGGAGGCCGCCAGTCTGATGTCCGGCACGCCGAAGGAGGCTCCGCTGACGACGGCGATCCGGGTGCCATCCACATAGACCGCCTGGCCCTGACCGCCCTCGTCCGGGCCGACCGTCACGATCGGATCGGTATGCACCTCGGGATCATAGACGATGACCAGGGTGTCCTCGGCCGGGTCATAATCCGTGATCCGGGTGATCGAGGTTTCCGGAAGCCATTCAGCCAGAACGAATTCGTCCGCACCCTTGCCGCCCGAGGCAATGTCTCCGGCACCCAGGATCAGCCGGTCGCCGCCGGCACCGCCATTGATATAGTCGGCGTCCTGCAAGCCCGCCCCGGTCTCGACGCCCGAGATCCGGTCGTCCCCGCTGCCGCCGTCAAGAATGTCGCTGCCCCGACCACCGTCCAGCGCATCGGCGCCGGCACCGCCTGCCAGCCAGTCGTCGTCATCACCACCATCGAGCCAGTCGTCGCCCTCTCCTCCGATCAGGGTGTCACGACCAAGGCCACCCTCGACGCCATCATTGCCCTCGCAGCCGGCAAGGCTGTCGCTTCCCGCCTGACCCAGCAGAGTATCGTCCCCCGCCTGGCCCTGAATACTGTCGTTCCCGTCATCACCAAGGATCGTATCGGCGCCGTCGCCCGCCCAGACCGCGTCATCGCCCTGGCCCGCGTCGATCCGGTCATCTCCGGCTCGACCGTCAATCAGGTCGTCTCCGCAGAAGGCCTGAATGTCATCGTTGCCCGTCCCGCCCGCCAGGGCATCGGCACCGCTGGTGCCATCGACCGCCAACGGATCATCCGCCGCATCGGGCAGGTCGTCCGATGTCGGAACGCCGGGTTCGACGACCACAAGGTCCAGCATGTCGATGCCGGTTTCGGAGCCATCGTCCCGCGTGGCGCCGTCCTCCGCCGATCCGTCCTCTGCGCTGTCCTCTTCGTGACGGGCGAACAGCATGCCATCGGCCGCAAGGCCGGCCGCAAGCGCCCCGAACAGTCCCAACAATGCCAGCAACTCGTCAACTCCCTGTCTGGGGCGGCAAGACCAATGCACACGGGTTTCCAGCGTTAATTCATTGTTAACGCATGGAAAATCACGACAGGAGTACCACGCTGCGCGCCGCTGCCCAAGCCTTTCCTGTGCCTTTGCCCCCGGAGTTTCATGTCTTGGTTAAGCGGCCATTGCCGATCCGGCCGCAAATCCTCTTCCCATCGCGGGCGAATCCGCCTATACGCCCGCATCCGCCGCCGTGGCGGAACCTCCAAGGGCCCTGCTGGACGACATCCCGGCTTGTGCCATAACCCCATTCACAGGAGACCACGATGTC
>JBKBRG010000258.1:0-4443 GCA_046292325.1 Tabrizicola sp. | reverse complement strand
CGTCGTCGACGTTCAGTTCGATGGCGCGCTTCCCGCGATCCTGAACGCGCTGGAAACCACCAACAACGGCAAGCGCCTGATCCTCGAGGTCGCGCAGCACCTGGGCGAGAACACCGTGCGCACCATCGCCATGGACGCCACCGAAGGCCTGGTGCGCGGCACGCCGGTCAAGGACCTGGGCGCCCCGATCTCGGTGCCGGTGGGCGACGCCACCCTGGGCCGCATCCTGAACGTCATCGGCGAGCCGGTGGACGAGAAGGGTCCGGTCGTGGCCAAGGAGACCCGGGCGATCCACCAGCCCGCTCCCGCCTTCAGCGAACAGGCGACCGAAAGCCAGGTGCTGGTGACCGGCATCAAGGTCATCGACCTGCTGGCGCCCTATGCCAAGGGCGGCAAGATCGGCCTCTTCGGCGGTGCCGGCGTGGGCAAGACGGTTCTGATCATGGAACTGATCAACAACATCGCCAAGGTGCACTCGGGCTACTCCGTCTTCGCGGGCGTGGGCGAGCGGACCCGTGAGGGGAACGACCTCTACCACGAGATGATCGAATCGGGCGTCATCAAGATCGACGACCTGACCGCCTCGAAGGTGGCACTGGTCTATGGCCAGATGAACGAGCCCCCGGGGGCGCGTGCCCGCGTGGCGCTGACCGGCCTGACCCTGGCCGAGCAGTTCCGCGACCAGTCCGGGACGGACGTGCTGTTCTTCGTGGACAACATCTTCCGCTTCACCCAGGCGGGTTCGGAAGTGTCGGCGCTCCTGGGCCGCATCCCCTCGGCCGTGGGCTACCAGCCGACGCTGGCGACCGACATGGGTGCCTTGCAGGAACGCATCACCTCGACCAAGGCCGGTTCGATCACCTCGGTGCAGGCCATCTACGTTCCGGCCGACGACCTGACCGACCCCGCGCCGGCCACGTCCTTCGCCCACCTCGACGCCACCACTGTGCTGTCGCGCGCGATCTCGGAACTGGGCATCTATCCGGCGGTGGACCCGCTCGATTCGACCTCGCGTCTCCTGGACCCGGCGATCATCGGGGAAGAACACTACAACGTCGCCCGCGCGGTGCAGGGCATCCTTCAGCGCTACAAGTCGCTGCAGGACATCATCGCCATCCTCGGGATGGACGAACTGTCGGAAGAGGACAAGCTGACCGTGGCCCGCGCCCGCAAGATCCAGCGCTTCCTGTCGCAGCCCTTCGACGTGGCGAAGGTCTTCACCGGCTCGGACGGGGTGCAGGTGCCGCTGGAAAAGACCATCGCCTCGTTCAAGGCGGTGGTGAACGGCGAATACGACCACCTGCCGGAAGCCGCCTTCTACATGGTCGGCGACATCGAGGAAGTGAAAGCCAAGGCTGCCAAACTCGCGGCAGCTGCGGCGTAAGGGGGCAAGATGGCCAGCACGGTTCAATTCGACCTCGTCAGCCCGGAGCGTCGCCTGGCGTCGTTCCCGGCTTCCGAGGTCCAGATCCCCGGCGCGATGGGCGATCTGACGGCGATGGAGGGCCACGCGGCCACCATCACCTCGCTGCGGCCGGGGCTTCTGAAGGTGGTCGGCGCCGAGGGCACCAAGGCCTATGTCGTCACCGGCGGCTTTGCCGAGATCAGCGCGACGGGCGTGTCGGTCCTGGCCGAACAGGCCGTGCCGCTGGACGAGATGACCCCGGCCACGCTGGACGCGCTGGTGGCCGATGCCTGCGAGGCGGCGGCCGTCAACCCGGACAAGGACGCGGCCGACAAGGCGGTGGCCGACCTCTACGCGATGCGGGCCCAGGCCGGGATCTGACGATTGCCGGCGATGGCGAAAAGGCCCCGCCCCTGCGGGGCCTTTCCCATTTTTTCTGGTCCATTTCCTGCAAGAATCAGGCAGGATGCGCCCAGGGATTGGGGTTCAAGTCGCGTATGAAGCGGTTCTCCGGGGCTGTTGGCGTTGATCGGGGCACGACGATGCTGTTCACGGACTTCGCGCATGATGGCGCGATGTGGACCGGATCGGGTCCGCGCGAGGTGCGGCACGAACAGCGCTTCAGCGAGGCTTTCCTGGCGCCACCCGTCGTGACGGTCGGGATCTCGCTGTGGGACATCGACCACCAGACGAACTCGCGCGTGGACATCACCGCCGAGAACGTCACCACGACCGGCTTCGTGATCGTGTTCCGCACCTGGTCGGACACCCGCATCGCGCGGATCCGGGCCGACTGGCTGGCGATCGGTCAGGCCCGTGACGAGGACGACTGGGACGTGACCTAGCTTTGACGGATCAGACGGTTGGCCATCCAGACGCCGATGGCGAAGACCGCGAGGCCCGCGAAAAGATCGACCAGATGGTGGCCGCCATGGGTCAGCGTGGCTGGCACCATGGCGGTATTGACGGCGAGCGCGGGCAGGAAGGCCGGCGTGGCGCGGGTGAACCAGACCACCATCAGCGCCATGATCATGTGGTAGGAGGGAAAGGCCACGACGCCGGTGATCACCTCGGGGCTGATGCGGCCGGGACCGACCTCGATCAGTTTCAGGAGATGCTGGCCATAGGCCGGGTTGAAGTAGAGCCCCGTCGCCCGCAGGTGCGCCTCGGGGATGCTGTGGAAGGCCGAGGGGCCGACGCTGGGCACGATCCACCAGATCGCCACCGCGAGGATCAGCGTCAGCATCCCGACCAGGAGAAAGCGGTGCAGTTCGGTCGGGCGCGAGAGGGCGGCCAGCAGGACGATCGTCAGGAAGATCTGGACCAGGGATGTGTGGTAGATCCAGCCCAGCAGCCAGGCCAGCCAGGGATAGTCGGCCAGCCGGGCGACAACGGTCGGCCAATGATAGCCGAGCGCGGCATCGGCCTCGATGAGCGCAGGGTCGATCAGCGGATTCGGCAGCGGGAACAGCGCGAAGATGAAGATCGAGGAAACGGCGGTGAAACCGGTGAAGATGGCGGCGCCGACCAGCGCCAGGGCGATCCGCGGAGCATCCTTCGTCTGCCGCACATAGCCGCCGATCGCGGCAAGGCCCAGCGTGGCGGCATAGCCGGCCAGGAACGGCGGCCAGTTCACCGACCGGTCCATGGCAAGGGCAAGCGCCACGGCCAGGGCGCCGACAAGGGCGGTGAAGCGCAGGAGCCGCGCCTCGACCGGAAGGAAGCGCGCCAGGCGCAGGAGACCCGGTTCGGCAAGCGTGGCTTCTGACTGCATCTGTTGGCCGCCCATTCAGATCCGGCCCGCATTCGCCGCAGGCCCGCAACAATCCTTGCGCTACACGGGCATTGCGCTGACTTTATGGCAAGACCGGCGCAAAACCGGGTCAGGGGCGCTGATAGAGGCCCTCATAGATCGGGACGAGGGTGTCGGTCTCGAAGAGCGACGACACCGACATCCCGCCCCAGATGTTCAGGATCGCCTGGGCGAACATCGGCGCGGTGGGGACGATGCGGATGTTCTTTGCCCCCTTCACCTTCTCGCCCTGTTCGATCGAATCGGTGATGACCAGCGATTTCATCACCGAATTCGCCACCCGCTCCACCGCGGGACCGGACAGGACGCCATGGCTGATGTAGCTGTGAACCTCGGTCGCGCCTGCCTCCATCAGCGTCTCGGCGGCCTTGCAGAGCGTGCCGGCCGTGTCGCAGATGTCGTCGACGATGATGCATTTCTTGCCGCGGACGTCGCCGATGACGGTCATCCCCGCCACCTCGCCCGCCTTCTCGCGCCGCTTGTCCACGATGGCCAAGGGCGCGTTGATCCGCTTGGCCAGTTCCCGCGCCCGCGCCACCCCGCCCACGTCGGGCGAGATGATCATCAGCTCTTCCATCTGGCCCTTGAAGTGATGCTCGATGTCCAGCGCAAAGACGGGCGAGGCGTAGAGGTTGTCCACCGGGATGTCGAAGAAGCCCTGGATCTGCGCGGCGTGCAGGTCCAGCGTCAGGACGCGGTCCACACCCGCCGTCTCGATCATGTTGGCCACCAGCTTGGCGGTGATCGGCGTCCGGGCCTTGGCGCGGCGGTCCTGGCGGGCATAGCCGAAATAGGGGATCACCGCGGTGATCCGGCTGGCCGAGGACCGGCGCAGCGCATCGACCATGATCAGAAGCTCCATGAGGTTGTCGTTCGCCGGGTTCGAGGTCGGCTGGATGACATACATGTCCTCGCCGCGGACGTTCTCGAACACCTCGACGAAGATTTCCTGGTCGTTGAAGCGTTCGACCCGGGCATCGACGAGGTTCACGCTCATCCCCCGGTGCATCGACATCCGCCTTGCGATCGCCCTTGCCAGCGGCAGGTTGGCGTTTCCGGCGATCAGCTTGGGTTCGTTGACGGCGGCCATGGCGTCCTCGGTGACGGATTCGTGACGGCCCCCGCTTATCACCCGGTTCTGCGATTGCAAACGGGCGCGACCGCTAACGGCGCGAAAAACGCGGGGTCAGAAGGCGTTCAGGAAGGCGTCCACCGCCGGCGCCGT
>JBKBRG010000257.1:0-4443 GCA_046292325.1 Tabrizicola sp. | reverse complement strand
AGGGCCCGATCCACAGCCCCCGCAGCCCGGCGATCGGCGCATAGCAGACCGTCATCATGATGAGGACGGGCCAGAGCTGCGGCATCCGCAGAAGCTCTGCGAGAGAGCCGTCGCGCGCGCCCGCCAGCCGCTCCGGGTCGCGCACCAGGATCAGGATCGCCAGCGCCACGGCCCCGGTCAGCACCGCCAGACCCAGCACCGTCTCGCGCCAGCCGAAGGCGGCGACCGCCCAGGACAGGGGCAAGGACGAGGCCACGTTGCCCAGCGTGCCGACCGCCAGCGTCAGCGCCGCCAGCGTGCCGAAGGCGGCCGGGGCGAACTGGCGGGCGAAGATGAAATAGCTGGCCATCAGCACCGGCGCGCAGCCCACCCCGATCAGCGCCATGGCCAGCTTGATCTGCCCCGCCCCCGTCGCCTGGGAAAACAGCACCGCGCCCCCGGCGCCTGCCGCCATCAGCAGGCCCGAGGTCAGCCGCGGCCCCACCCGGTCCAGCCAGGCGCCGATCGGGATCTGCATCGCTGCAAAGGCCAGGAACCACCAGCCCGAGGCCGAGGCAAGCTCGGCCGCCGTCACCCCCAGATCCCGCGTCAGGACCGGCGACAGCACCGCCAGGAAGGCGCGGTAGAACTGGCTCAGGACATAGGCGAGGATCAGGGCGGCGATGCCGATGCGCATGGGGGGCCTTTCAGGTCGTCCGGCGGTTCTGCCAAGTGCCCGCGCCCGGCGCAAGGCGGTTTCCACCATCCGTTCCGCCAGCGCAGTCCGGTCTTGCGGGAATCCCGGACCGGGGCTCTGATGCGACCAGTCGCCATCGGAGCCCGCCATGCGCCTGTCCTTCCTGCCCGCTGCCCTGTGCCTTGCCACGCCGGCCCTGTCCAACGACGGCTTCGGCGGACTTTCGGCCACGGGCCTGACCTTCGGCCAGACCGAGGCCATCGCGATGGCGGAGGAGAACCTCTTCATCGGCCTCGACCGGATCGCCGTGGACTATGTGTTCCGCAACCGGACCGACAAGGATGTGACCGGAGAGGTGATCTTTCCCCTGCCGCCGGTCGCCGTCTGGTCCGGCTACGAATCGATGATGAACCTGCCCGAGGATCTCTCCTCGCCCGATCTCGTCGGATTCACCGCCACGGTGGACGGCCAGCCGGTCAAGGTCGCCATCGACCGGATCGCGGTGATCGAGGATGACTTCGACGAGGAGATGCCGCCCTCGCGGCAATACGACGATCCGGGGCGCGACGTGACCGCCGAGCTCGACCGGCTGGGCATTCCCCTGACGCTGGACATCGAGGCCGTGCGCCGGGCGCTCCTCGCCCTGCCCGAAGAGAAGCGCGCCGAAGCCGAAGCGCTGGGACTGGCCGATTTCCACGCGGGCGACCCCGCGCAGAACCTGCCCCCCGATGTCTGGGGCAGATGGTCCATCGTCACCCGCTATCACTGGACCCAGACCTTCCCGGCCGGGGCAGAGGTCCGGGTAAGCCATGGCTACACCAACCGCCCGCCCGGGGGCGTGTTCTACTGGACCCATCCGCCCGAGGACTGGCAGCTTTACCTCAAGGGCCAGTATTGCATCGACGAGGGCACCTCGCGCGCCATCGTGAAGGCGCTTGAAGGCCCGGACCCGGAGGGCTTCGGCAATACCGGCACGGCCTACAACATCTCCTACGTCCTGCGCACCGCGAACAGCTGGGCCGGCCCCATCGGTCGGTTCACGCTGACGCTCGACAAGGGCGATCCGGGGAACGTCATCTCGCTTTGCGCCGAAGGCGTGCGCAAGACCGGCCCCACGACCTTCGTCATCGAGAAGACGGACTACACCCCCGACCGCGACCTGGAGATCCTCGTCGTCAAGCCCCTGCCGAAGGAGTGACGGCAGCCCCGCGCCTCAGGCCGCCTGCGGCATCATCTGCCGTTCCCGGATCGGCAGATGCACCAGCGCCGAGAACGCCCCCACGCCGACCCCGATCCACCAGACCAGCGTGTAATCGCCGTTCAGGTCATACATCCTGCCGCCCAGCCAGACACCCAGGAACCCGCCGATCTGGTGGCTGAGGAACACCACGCCATAGAGCGTGCCCATGTAGCGGATGCCGTAGATATGCGCGACAAGGCCGCTGGTCAGCGGCACCGTGGCCAGCCACAGGGCCCCCATCACCGCCGAGAAGATCAGCACGCTGGCCGGCGTGATCGGCAACAGGATGAACAGCGCGGCAGCGATGGTGCGGCCCACATAGATTCCGAACAGCAGGTATTTCTTGCTATGGCGCTTCCCCAGCCACCCCGCCGTCAGCGTGCCCGCGATGTTGAACAGCCCGATCACCGCGATCGACACCGCCCCCAGCGCCGAGGTCGTGGTGATGCCCAGGCCCGCCAGCATGGACCCGGCATCGATCGGCGAACACAGCTCGGTCACGAAGGCCGGGAAATGCGCGGTGATGAAGGCCAGCTGATAGCCGCAGGAGAAGAAGCCCAGGAAGATCAGCGTGTAGGACGGATCCCTGAAGGCGCGGATCAGCACCCTGCCCATGCTTTCCTCCAGCTCCTGCCGGCTGGCCAGCTGCGGGCTGCGCAGGAAGGGCAGGGCGGCCAGCGTCGCCAGGATCACCGCGGCGAAGATCATGAAGACCGTCTGCCAGCTGTAGCTTTGCAGCAGCCACTCTGCCGTCGGCGCGCCAAAGACCTGACCGGCCGATCCGGCGGCGGTGGCGATCCCCAGCGCCATCGAGCGGTTCTCGGCGCTGGCCGCGCGCCCGACGATGGCCAGGATCACCCCGAAGCCCGTTCCCGCGATGCCGAATCCCACAAGGATCGCCAGCACCTGATGCTGCCCCGGCGTCACCGCCAGGGCCGAAAGCACCAGCCCGGCGGCATAAAGCAGCGCCCCCGCGATGATTGCACGCCGGTCGCCGAACCGTTCCGCCAGCGCGCCGAACAGCGGCTGGCCGATGCCCCAGGCCAGGTTCTGGATCGCGATCGCCAGCGAGAAATCGGCCCGCAGCCAGCCGAACTCGGAGGCGATCGGGATCTGGAACACCCCGAAACTCGCGCGGATCGCGAAAGAGATCATCAGGACCGCGCAACCGGCGATCAGGACGGGGGTGATCAGGGGGGCTTTCGGCATGGCATGCGCTCCGGTTCCGGCGGGCACCCTGCGCCCCGCGCCTTGCGGGGTCAACGGCGATATTGTCACCGTTACAGCCCGCGCGTGCGGGCTCTGCGCCTCTGCGCAGCTTTCCGTTGCGCAGCTGCCGCAAATCTGCGGATTATCGTCCGGACAGAGCCGGTGAAACCGCTTTGGGCTTTTGCCCGGACCGGGCCGGGGATAAGGGCCGGAAAGGTCCGGCAAGGAGGCGGGGATGAGCGATTGGTGGCGCGGCGCGGTGACCTATCAGGTCTATCCCCGATCCTTCCAGGATTCGAACGGCGACGGGGTGGGCGATCTGCCCGGCATCACCCGCCGGCTCGATCACATCGCGCGGCTGGGGGTGGATGCCGTCTGGCTTTCCCCCTTCTTCAAGAGCCCGATGAAGGACATGGGCTATGATGTCAGCGACTACTGCGACGTGGACCCGGTCTTCGGCACGCTGGCCGACTTCGACGCCCTGATCGCGCGGGCGCATGACCTCGGGCTCAAGGTCATCATCGACCAGGTGCTCAGCCACACCTCGGACCAGCATCCCTTCTTCGCCGAAAGCCGCAGGGACCGGGTGAACCCGAAGGCCGACTGGTATGTC
Organism: Tabrizicola sp.; assembly: GCA_046292325.1. Lineage (GTDB taxonomy): Bacteria > Pseudomonadota > Alphaproteobacteria > Rhodobacterales > Rhodobacteraceae > Tabrizicola. The sequence continues at coordinate 705 of JBKBRG010000257.1, read as the reverse complement.
TGGGCCGATCCCCGGCACGATGGCACGCCGCCCTGCAACTGGCTGTCGGTCTTCGGCGGATCTGCCTGGCAATGGGATGCGCGGCGCAAGCAGTATTACCTGCACAACTTCCTCGCCTCGCAGCCCGACCTGAACTACCACAACCCCGAGGTGCAGGACTGGGCGATATCAGCCATGCGCTTCTGGCTCGACCGCGGGGTGGACGGCTTCCGCTTCGACACGGTGAACTACTTCTTCCACGACCCCCTGCTGCGCGACGACGCCGCCGACTACCGGGTGAAGGCAGAGCCCGAGGGCAACCCCTATTTCATGCAGTATCACCTGTTCTCGAAGAACCAGCCCGAGAACCTCTTGTGGATGGAACGCATCCGCAGGCTGCTTGACGAATACGGCGCGGCTTCCGTGGGCGAGATGGGCGAAAGCCACCACGCGATCCGCATGATGGGGGAATACACCGCCCCCGGCCGCCTGCATCAGTGCTATTCCTTCGAGATGATGGGCTACGACTATTCGGCCGGCTTCTTCCGCGACCGGCTGGAAGGCTTCTTCACCGGCGCGCCCGAGGGCTGGCCGATGTGGGCCTTCTCCAACCACGATGTGGTGCGCCACGCGACGCGCTGGGCAAGGCACGCCGCGACGACCGAGGATCTGGCGAAACAGGCGGCCTCGCTGCTTCTGTCCTTTGCGGGCTCGATCTGTCTCTGG
>JBKBRG010000256.1:0-4449 GCA_046292325.1 Tabrizicola sp. | reverse complement strand
CGGCGCGGCGCATCCGCGGCAGAAAGAACTTCGATCTCAGGTCTGAACTTATGGTCGGCCATAAGGTCGGACTTATCACCGGCGGCGAAATCCCGTCAGACGGTCCCCGCCGGAGGGATACCCTTGCACCCCCAGAACGATGTCTGGTCGGCGGCGAAGTAGCCGTCAGCGGCGCGGAAGTTGCCCTGCAGTTCAACGGTGTCACCGGCGGTGAGCGACACCATGGTCTGCAGCCAGAGCGCCGTTGCCTCTGAGACATGCGCGCCGCTGATCTCTCCGAATGAGCCGCGGATCTCGGTCGTGCCGTTCAGCACGAACCGGCCGCTCATTCGTGCGGACGTGCTGGCGTTGACCTTGTAAAGCAGCGTCGCGCCGAAGAGGTAGGTGCCGTCGACGGGGGCGACGAAGTGATTGTTCGCGGCGTCGAAGGTGCCCTGATCGTTGTAGTCGGTATTGTTCAGCCCAATCTTCGTCCAGGTGCCGACGCCGACATAGTTGTCGTAGTTGGTGTACGCCTTGAACCGGGGCAGCCGGGGCTGGTCGACGACGCCGGTGGCGTTGTCCACGCTGAGGCCATCGAAGAAGGTACTGCCGTCGGCGGAGACCGCGAGGCGGAAGCGGTCAGAGCCGAAGAGCCCGACCAGCGCCTTCGTCACGAAGCCGGTCTGCAGGGTCAGGCCGAGATCGTCGCCAGCGGCCTCCTTGTTCATGGTGTAGAACAGATCGCCGGTGCCGCCCTCGGCCACGGTCTTCGCGGTCCAGAGCGCGGCGTTCAGCTTGGCCGAGAACGGGTTCGACCCATCCGCTGTCGTGCCGATGCCGAGGAGCGCCATGTTCTGCAACTCGCTGGGCGTGGTGCCGACCCAATCAGACCCGTCGTAGACCAGCAGTAGGCCCTCGTCCTCGACCCATGCCCGCCAGCCGGTCCGCGGCGGCAGGCGCAGCCAGGCGCCATCGGTCCAGAGCGCGACGTTCAGGTCCCAGCCCGCCCAGTCGCCCGTCGCGCCCGAGCCGACGATGTAGCGGTCGCCATCGGTGGGGCTTCCGGGCGGACTGGTCAGGTCCCGATCGAGGGTCGAGAGCTGGACGAGCCCATCGAGGATCCTCAGCGCCTCGTTGTGCGTGACGTGCTTCTGGGCCTGCGCCGCCAGGATGTAGGGCAGCAGGAGATGGGTCGTGGCTTCGGACATGGGATGCCTTCAGAACAAGAGCGTGACGGTTTTCGGCGCGCCCCGCCCGACGAGGGCGGAGAGCTGGGAGATGCGGAGGTCGAGAGTGTCGCTGGGGCCGAGCGGTGCGCCCCAGTCGGCGGTCTGCTGGGCGGCGGTGTAGATCGCGCTCGTGGTGGTCGTGTTGAGCACCCGCTTCACGGTCGCGCCGTCGAGGATCTCGACCTCGTAGGCTTCGAGCTCTTCTCCGAGCGGCACTTCGAGCCCGCCCCAGCTGTCGGCCGAGAGCGCGCGGGACCGGCGGGTCCAGCGGATCGTCAGATCGCCGGGCGTACGCGGCTTGCGCCACGGCTGCTCGACATGGACGACCGAGAACGGCCGCAGCCCCACCGCCTGAGGCGTGAAGGACTGCGCCACATAGGTCTCGTCGCTGACCGGGCGGCTCGCCGGGCCAATGCGCCAGTTCCACGGGATGCCGATATCGGCCTCGGCGATGGGCAGCGACGCGAGGCTGTCGTCCAGCACCACCGCCCGCGCGCCAGCAGGTGCCGGATTGCCCATGGCGCCTTCCGTTCCGCGCTGGCCGCGCAGGAGCCGGGTCAGACGATATCGACCCGGCGCCAGCAGCTCGGCCGCGCCCGCCTGGACGATCTCCCAGACGCCGGGCGCGCTCTCGATGGCCAGCGCGTTAGCCCCGCCGAAGAGCGTCAGGTCCGTTACACTTTCCAGCGTGCCTGTCAGCAGATGGACGACCAGAGCATTGCCGAGATCGAAGCGCGACGTCGGCCCCGCGTAGAAGTCCGAGACCAGTGCGCCGATCCGGGCCCGCGTCCCGAAGCTGGTGAGCAGCTCGAAGCCGTCAGTCGAGGGGCTGCGGAATACAGCGATCTCGCCCGGCCACGGCACGGCGTGCGCGGCAGCGAAGGGCCGATGCGGTGGCTGGTCCTCGGTCAACTGCGGCAGGTCAAGAAGCACCGCCTCAGGCGCGCCGAAGACAACCGCCTGCGAGAGCGCCGAGGGTCGCGGCGCACCGGGCGGCAAATCGTAAGCCTCCCGGTCCTGGCGGACTGCCTCAACGCCGCGGGCGTCGGCATCGGCGATGGAGATGAGCCGCAGCGGGACGGCGCGGCCGTCATGGGCGAGCATCACCACATCGGCCGGGTCGAGCGCCAGCCGCGAGGGCGGCAAGCGGAAGGTCGCGCTTTCCCGGCCGATCCAGGCTTCCATTAGCGCGCGGCGGCAGCGGCGTTCGGCCTCCTCGGGCGGGATTGCCATGGGGAAGCTCTCGGAGGCGATCCGGGTGGTGTCGACGGTGATACGGCGGGCCTCGACGAGGGCAGCGTCATAGTCCTCGTCAGCCCGCGCGACCTGCCACTTCAGCGCCTGGGGCAGTTCGGTCTCCTGGCCACGGGTCAGCTCAAAAGCCTCACCCTCACGACTGGCCACCAGATCGTCGATGGCCAGTGTGGCGACCGAGGCGCGGCCGCGCATGACAAAGCGGATCACGCCCTCGGTCTCGATGGCATCGAAGCCGAAGTGGCGGGCCAGAGTGGAAATCGACGCGCGCGGGCTTTCCAGCGCGCCGATCACATAGCCCTCGACCGCGCCCCAGAGGCCGGAAACGTCGATCAACGCCTCATCAAGCCCAGCGCGAAGGCAGAGGTGGCGTACGAGCGCGGCCAGCGACACCGCGCCGAGCCGCCCTGTCAGCCAGTGACCGAGCCGCCAGTTGGGGCCATCGGTCCAGACGCCGGTCAGCTCGGGAAAGAACGGATACGGCCGCGCGTCCCAGGTCCAGGCGGCGCATTCGGGGACGTGGACCATCCGGCCGCCGTAGACGGATGAGGTCGGGTTGTTCGCGCCCTGACCCCACCAGAGATAACTGGCCTCCAGGTAAGCGCGCTGGATCGCGTCGTCGCGCCAGCCTCGCGAGAAGTAGGGGGTGAAGCTCTCGGACGATTTCGGGTCAAAGAAGACGTTCGGCTGGTTCGTGCCCCGGTCGATGGAGGGGCACCCCAGTTCGGTGAACCAGACCGGCTTCGACTGCGGCACCCATGCCGTGGGCGTGCCGCTCTCCACCCCGCCTGGCCGGTTGAAATGCGGGTTCGACCACCAGGCGCGCAGATCCTTGTAGCGAAACACCCAAGGCTTGCCGTTCGGCGGGTCACTCGGACCGGTGGCGTTCCCCGCCTCACCACCATCCGTGATCGGGGTGCGGATCTGGGCCGACCTGTCGGCGGCGCTGGCGTAGAACCAGTCGAAGCCTTCGCCACCCGCGATGTTCGCCTGCAGATACGCCCGATCGTAGATCGCGGGCCAGCCATCGGCGGCGTCGAGATGGTCGAACCCGTCCCGCCAGTCCGACAGCGGCATGTAGTTGTCGATGCCGATAAAATCGATGTTGGCATCCGACCAGAGCGGGTCGAGGTGGAAGAACACGTCGCCACTGCCATCGCCCGGCTGGTGACCGAAGTATTCCGACCAGTCGGAAGCATAGCCGACCTTTGTGCCCGGCCCGAGGATCGCCTTCACGTCGGCCGCCAGCGCCTTGAAGGCCGTCACTGCCGGATAGGCGCTGGCCCCCGACCGGATCGTGGTCAGCCCGCGCATCTCGGTGCCGATCAGGAATGCATCGACACCGCCCGCCACGGCACAGAGATGGGCGTAGTGCAGGATCATCCGGCGCAGGCCCCAGTCACCCGAGGAGCCGGTCCAGGTGACGGTGTCGCCAGAGATCGCGAACTGCGCCGGGGTGGCCGCGCCGAAGAAGGCCGAAACCTGCGTGGCTGCCGTCGCGGTCTTGTCGACCGATCCGACATAGCCCGCCGCGGGCGAACAGGTGATCCGGCCGCGCCAGGGGAATGCGGGCTGGCCGGTCTCGGTGGTGTTGTCGGAATACGGGTTCGGCAGCGTGTTGCCGGGCGGCACGTCCATCAGGATAAAGGGATAGAAGGTGACCCGCAGCCCTCGCGCCTTCATCTCCTGGATCGCCTGCACGACGGCGAAGTCGGACGGCGTACCGCCATAGACCGGCCGATCCTGATCGTCGCGGCTGACGAGGAAGGCATTGGCGCGGCTGACGCCGTTGACCAACCAGGACAGAGGCGTGGTCGATTTGGCGGAGACCTCGACACCCGGCCGCACCTTGCAGGATCCCGCGCGCAGATCGTCGCCGAACCAGGCGACGACGAGGCTGACGCTCTCCACCGCCGGGACCATGGCCTGCAGCCGGTCGAGCGCCACCACGATGTCGGTGGCATCCGGCAGCGCGTTCAGGTTC
>JBKBRG010000255.1:0-4450 GCA_046292325.1 Tabrizicola sp. | reverse complement strand
ACGATGTTCACCAGCAGCGGGAAGAACACCATCACCACCACGACCGCCGCCTTGGACTGCCAGTCGAAGCCGAACCACATGACCAGGATCGGCGCGAGCCCGACGATGGGCAGCGCCGCGACGAAATTGCCGACCGGCAGCAGCCCGCGTTGCAGGAAAGGGCTGCGGTCGATGGCGATGGCAGTCAGAAAGGCGGCACCGGCCCCGATCAGGAAGCCGGGAAGCGCGCCCTTCAGGATCGTCTGCGCGAAGTCCTGCCAGAGAACCGGCAGGGACGCCGCGATCTTCGCGGCGATGGCGCTCGGGGCGGGCAGGATGACGGGGGCGACGTTCAGGCCGCGCACCAGCCCCTCCCACAGCACCAGAACGGTCACGCCGAAGATCAGCGGCACCAGGATCCTGCCCTGGCGGGTGTGCGCGATCCCGCTTCCCGCCAGCCGGACGTTCAGCGCCCAGGCGGCGAGCCAGACCGCGATTGCCAGGCCAAGCGCAGTCATGCCCGCACCCCCATGCGCCGGCCGGCAAGCCGTTCGATCAGGCCCACCACGAGGATCAGCAGCCCCGCCAGGATGGCCGCCGCGAAGAGGCTGGCCCACATGATCAGCGGCTCGCCGAACTGCGACCCGATCAGCATCCGCGCGCCCAGGCCTTCGATGGCCCCGGTCGGCAACTCGCCCACGATGGTCCCGACGAGGCTTGCCGCGACCGCCACCTTCAGCGAGGCGAAGAAGTAGGGCATCGAGGCCGGCAGGCGCAGCTTGAGGAAGGTTGCCACTTCACTCGCGCCGTAGGTCTTCAGCAGGTCGAGCTGCATCTGGTCGGGGCTGCGCAGACCCTTCACCATGCTGACGAGGACGGGGAAGAACGAGAGATAGGCGGCGATGATCGCCTTGGGCACGTCGCGCCCCGACAGGCCCAACTGGCTGGACACCGTGATGATCATCGGCGCCAGCGCCACGATGGGAATGGTCTGGCTGATGATCGCCCAGGGCATGACCGACATGTCCATGACCCGAAAGCGGACGATGGCCATGGCCAGCAGGACGCCCACGATGATCCCGAGGCCAAAGCCCATCATCGTGCCCTTGAACGTCACGAACCCGTGGTAGACGAGGCTGCGCTTCGAGGTCACGGCCTGGCCGAACAGCCCCTTCCAGAGCTCGGCCCCGACCTGGTGCGGCGGTGGCAGAAGCGGGCGGGCCTGATCCATGGTCTGCGGGATGACCTCGGCCCAGGTCACGGTCTGACCCGCCCGCTGGGCCTGGTCGAAGACCCAGGTCGCGTTCATCCAGACGGCGGCCGCATACCACAGCGCCACGATCCCGGCGAGGACGGTCAGGACGGGAAGGACGCGGCTCATGTCCGGCCCTCCGGCCACCTGCCATGTCCCGCCATCCCTTTGGGCAGCGGTTCGTGCCAGCCTGTGCTCATTGCGCTTTCCCTTTCCTCCGCGACCGCCGGGACTTTTCCGCGGCGGCAGCGATCCCTGCTTGGGCGGCGGCCACGGCTTGCGCCTGCGCCTCCGGCGGCATCGCCTCCCAGGCGCGGACCGCCCGCAACCCGTCGATCAGATCCCAGACCAGCACCACCAGCGCGACGGGATAGAGCAGCGCGATCAGCCCCAGCCACATCAGGATCTCGCCGATCTTCAGCTCGGTGCGCGGCATCAGGCCCGCGCTGCCCGCGGCCCAGAAGGCCAGCCAGATCGTCCCAAGCGCCCCGGCGACCACCAGGGGCAGGCCGATCGCCCATTTCAGGAACTCCGCCCAGACCGCGCCCCGCCCCGGCGGAGGCAGTTTCGCCGGCAGCGACGGCATCCTGGGCAGAGATCCTGCCATGCGCGTTCACCCTCGTGCCCCCGCCGGAACGCCTGCCCGAGCCTTGGGGCAGACCCGGCGCATTCCCGGGACCGGGACGCCGGTCATCATCCTAGTCATCATGGTGCCCCGCCCGCAGCCCCTCGCGCACGCGGTGGGCGATCTCGATGAACTCGCGGCTGTCGCGGATGTCGAGCGGGCGCTCTTTCGGCAACGGCGAGTCGATGACATCGGTGATCCGACCGGGACGCGGCGACATCACCACGATCTTGGTGGATAGATAGACCGCCTCCGGGATCGAATGGGTCACGAAACCGATCGTCTTGCCGGTGCGCGCCCAGAGCTTCAGCACCTCTTCGTTCAGCCGGTCGCGCACGATCTCGTCCAGCGCGCCGAAAGGCTCGTCCATCAGGAGGATGTCGGCGTCGAAGGCCAGCGCCCGCGCGATGGAGGCGCGCTGCTGCATGCCGCCCGAAAGCTGCCACGGGAACTTCCTGCCGAAGCCCTTCAGCTCCACCAGCTCCAGCACCCGTTCGATCCGCTGGTCCTGCTCGGTCTTCGGAAAGCCCATGATCTCCAGCGGCAGCCTGATGTTGCCGGCGATGGTTCGCCAGGGATAAAGCCCCGCCGCCTGGAACACATAGCCGTAGGCGCGCTGCCGCCGCGCCTCGTCGGGCGTCATCCCGTTCACGGTCAGCGTGCCGCCCGTGGGATGTTCCAGCGCCGCGATGCACCGAAGGAAGGTGGTCTTGCCGCAGCCCGACGGCCCGATGAAGCTGACGAAATCCCCCTGGTTGATCGTCAGGTTGACATCCTTCAGCGCCTGCACCGGCCCGTCCGCCGTCTGGAAGACAAGGTTCAGCCCCCTGGCCTCGATCACCGGCTGGCTCTGGCTTGCCGTATCCTTCACGCCCAAGTTCCTTCCCTCATTGGTCGCGCGTCCGATCCCGGGGCTTCACATTCCCGTTGCCTCGCGGTGCGATCCTGCCTTCCGGTCCCCATCTTGCGGTCGAAAGGAGGACCGCCATGCTTCACGACACATTGCAGACGACCCTCGCCTTCGCCCCCGCCCCCGAGGATCTGGACGACATCCACTTCGACATCCCGGTGATCGCCTTCACCCCGCCGCCGGTCGACGAGGAGGAAAGCGAACAGGGAGAGCCCTGACACACCCTAGACCCCGGTCGCCGGGATGCCCGTCCGCTGCACGGGCCGAGGCGCGGTCAGGTCCTTCCACCGGGTCAGCGCGCGGTTGACCGCCGGGCGGGCCTCACGGGCAACGAACTTCCCGTGACCTTCCCGGGTGCGGACCTCTCCGTCGTGAATTGCGACATGGCCACGGGTCAGGGTAAAGCGCGGCAGGCCTTTCACGGTCTGGCCTTCGAAGACGTTGTAGTCGATCTTCGATTGCTGCTTGGCTGCGGTGATCGTCTTGCTCTTTTCCGGATCCCAGACCACGAGATCCGCATCCGCCCCCACCAGAACCGCGCCCTTCTTCGGGTAGCAGTTCAGGATTTTCGCGATGTTGGTCGAGGTTACGGCGACAAATTCATTCGGCGTCAGCCGCCCGGTGCCGACCCCGTGAGTCCAGAGCATCGGCATCCGGTCCTCCAGCCCCCCGGTGCCGTTCGGGATCTTCGAGAAATCGCCCAGACCGAAGCGCTTCTGCTCGGTCGTGAAGCTGCAATGGTCGGTCGCCACCACCGACAATGACCCGGACTGCAACCCGGCCCAGAGGCTGTCCTGATGCCGCTTGTTGCGGAACGGCGGCGACATGACGCGCCGCGCCGCATGGTCCCAGTCGGGGTGGAAATATTCGCTTTCGTCCAGCGTCAGGTGCTGGATCAGGGGTTCGCCCCAGACCCGCTTGCCCTGCTGGCGCGCGCGCCGGATCGCCTCATGCGCGTCCTCGCAGGAAACGTGAACGACATAGAGCGGCACGCCCGCCATGTCGGCGATCATGATCGCGCGGTTGGTCGCCTCGCCCTCCACCTGCGGCGGGCGGCTGTAGGCATGGCCCTCGGGCCCGGTGTTGCCCTCCTTCAGCAGCTTCGCCGTCAGCTCCGCCACCACATCGCCGTTCTCGGCATGGACCATGGCCAGACCGCCCACGTCCCCGACCCGGCGGAAGCTGTTGAACAACTCGTCGTCGTTCACCATCAAGGCCCCCTTGTAGGCCATGAAATGCTTGAAGCTGGTGATCCCCGCCCTGGCGGACTCCTCGATCCCCTGCCAGACCTTCTCGCCCCACCAGGTGACCGCCATGTGGTAGGCGTAATCGCAGGTCGCGCGGGTTGACTTGTTCGACCAGACCTTGGCCGCATCCATCAGGTCCTGGCCCTGCCCCGGCAGGATGAAATCGACGACCATCGTGGTCCCGCCCGACAGCGCCGCCCGGGTGCCGCTTTCGAAATCATCGGCCGAGTAGGTGCCCATGAAGGGCATCTCCAGATGCGTATGCGGGTCGATCCCGCCGGGCATGACATAGCAGCCGGTCGCGTCCAGCACCGTGTCACCCCGCAGGCCCTGCCCGATCTCGACGATCACACCGCCCTCGACCTTGACATCAGCCAGATAGGTCAGGTCCGCCGTGACGACCGTTCCCCCCTTGATCACCGTCGAAGCCATCGAAC
>JBKBRG010000254.1:0-4455 GCA_046292325.1 Tabrizicola sp. | reverse complement strand
GGCCGCGCCGCAGGCCAGCGCGCAGCCCAGAGTCAGCAAGACGGTGAGTTTTTTCATACGGTCTCCTCATAGAAGCGACAGCCCGACCGAGGCGATCAGCCCGCAGGCCATGAACAGAAGCAGGTCGCGCGGCGGCATCTCCTGCCAGCCCCGGGTGAGAAAGGCGAGCGAGGGGTGGGTCGCGCCGTTATGGGCGCCCGAGCCGAAGACGGCCGCCAGGGCAAGGGCGCTGGCCAGGAACGTCAGGTTGCCCCAGAACGTCATCGCCGCCGCCGTCTCGGTGCGGCCAAGGGCGCGGGTGGCAAGCTGGGTCAGCGCATAGCCGAGCGCGCCGAGGACGGGCAGCAGCGCCGCGGGTTCGAAGATGCTGGCGCTGGGGTTGAAGATCATCACCATGCCCAGGAACCCCGCCGCCAGCGCGACGAGGTTCAGGGGGCCGATGCGTTCCCTGAAGATCAGGGCGGCGGCGATGGTGATGAAGAGGGGGGCGGTGAAGAACAGGGCCACAGTATCGGCCATGGGCAAGGCGGCGAGCCCGAGGTAATAGGCGGTGTAGGCGGCAAAGTTCAGAAAGCCGCGGGCCAGCATCCAGCCCCAGTTCGGGGTGGTGATCGTGGAAAGCCGGCCGTCCGTCCAGCGCAGGATGACGAGGAGCAGGGGCACCGCAGTCAGGCTGCGGATGACCATCGCCTGATAAAGCGGATAGTCCCCCGACAGCCGCTTCAGGATCACGTCCTGAAGCGAAAACACCGCGATCCCGGTGACGAGGGCAAGGATACCGCGATGGGTGGCCGACAGCTGCATGGGGTCACGCTAGCGGCGCAGGGCACCCCGGCTTGTCCCTTGCCGACACGGGCTGGCCAGCGCGCGGCAAGGTTCGGCTGGGCCGGGCCGTCCAGACGGAAACCGCGCCCGGAATGACCCGGACGCGGTTCGCAGTCCCCTGACGGGGATGGCTTATTCTTCCGAGGCGGCGGCGCCGACTTCGTCGAACAGTTCGGCGATCTCGAACTCGGCCTGGGCTTCCGCTTCGGCGGCCAGTTCCTGGATCGACTTGCCCGAGGCTTGCAGTTCGGCCTCTTCCACCGAACGGGCAACGTTCAGCTTGATCTTGACCGTGACTTCCGGGTGCAGGCGCACGGAAACGGTGTGCAGCCCCAGTTCCTTGATCGGCTTGTCCAGCACGACCTGGGTGCGGTTGACGGTGAAGCCCGCCTCGGTCGCGGCTTCCGCCGCATCGCGCGGCGTGACCGAGCCATAGAGCGCGCCCGCGTCCGAGGCCGAACGGATCACGATGAAGGTCTGGCCGTCCAGCTTTTCGGCCACGGCTTCGGCCTCCTTGCGGGTCTCCAGGTTGGCCGCCTCGAGCTGGGCCTTCCTCGCCTCGAACGCCTTGATGTTCGCCTCGTTGGCGCGCAGGGCCTTGCCCTGGGGCAGCAGGAAGTTGCGGGCGTAACCGTCCTTGACGTTCACGACCTCGCCCATCTGGCCAAGCTTGGCCACACGTTCCAGAAGGATGACTTGCATCTCTCGTCGCTCCTTATTTCACGGCATAGGGCAGCAGGGCCAGGAAGCGGGCACGCTTGATGGCCTGGGCCAGTTCACGCTGCTTCTTCGCCGAGACTGCGGTGATGCGGGACGGGACGATCTTGCCGCGTTCAGAGATGTAGCGCTGCAGGAGACGCGTGTCCTTGTAGTCGATCGCCGGAGCGTTGTCGCCCGAGAAGGGGCAAACCTTGCGGCGGCGGAAAAACGGTTTGTTCGCCATGGTCTATTCCTTTCCTCGGATCAACGACGCGGAGCGCCGAACGACGGACGCTCGCCACGATCGGCGCCACGGTCGGGACGGTCGCCGAATGCCGGGCGTTCGCGGCGTTCGCCGCCGAAACCGGCGCGGTCGCCACGGTCTTCACGTTCGTCGCGCTTCTGCATCTGGACCGAAGGGCCGTCGCTGTGCTTGTCGACCTTGATGGTCAGCACGCGCATCACGTCGTCGTGGAGCCGCATCAGGCGTTCCATCTCCTGCACGGCCGCGGCGGGCGCGTCCGACTTCAGGAAGCCATAGTGGCCCTTGCGGTTCTTGTTGATCTTGTAGGCCATCGTCTTGACGCCCCAATACTCGCTGTCGACGACCTTGCCGCCGTTGTCCGCGAGGACGGTGGAGAAATGTTCGATCAGACCTTCGGCCTGCGCGTTGGACAGGTCCTGGCGCGCGATGAAGACATGCTCGTAAAGAGGCATGCGGGCTTCCTTCGTTTCAGGGCGGCTTCATAGGACGGGCGAAGGCCTTTCCGCGGCCCGTCCACGAGAGGCATCGCCGGTTCATGGAAAAGCGGAAAGGATGCGGCCTTATACAGATTGCGCGCCCTGGCGCAAGGGCTTTCGGGTGCGGGCGGGGGCATCACCCGGCGGGGTCCTTCGGTCGGCGGAGGTCCCGGATCTCGCGGACAAAGGTGTAGTCGTGATAGCCAAGCCGCGCGGCCGGAGCATAGCGGGTCGGGTCCAGACGGTCGTCCACCAGACAGTCGTCGCGGATGTGGACGCCCACCACCTCGCCGATCACCATGCGTTCGGGCCCCAGCAGCTCGACCAGTTTCACCACCCGGCATTCCAGCGTCGCGGGCGCGTCGGCCACGCGCGGACAGTCGATCGCGACACATTCGGCCTTGGCCACGCCGACCGCCTCGAATTCGTCCGTCCCGCGCGGGAAGCGGGCCGAAGTCGCGTTCATCGCCTCCAGTGCCGTTTCGCCGACGATGTTCACGGCAAAGACGCCGCTTTCGACGGCGTTGGCCATGCTGTCGCGGAAGTCGCCGGCAAACATCACCTGCGGGGGCGTGTAGCCGACGGCGTTGAAGAAGGAATAGGGGGCCAGGTTGTCCCCGGTGCTGGCCCGGGTGGAGATCCAGCCGATGGGGCGGGGGGCGACGATGGCCGAGAACGGGCTGTGCGGCAGGCCATGGCCTTCGGCGGGGCGGTAGAACATCGAGGTGCCTTTCACAAATTGATCGAGACCCTGCGTCATGTTACGGCGCGAATCCAGTGATTTCGGGCCGTTGGATTCGCCAGGGCCATCGGGAGACCATGACGCGTGTATCGGCTTGAGGAAGAGACCGAGGACGACTGGTGGGAAGTCGAGGCGCTCTATGACCTCTGCTTTGCCCCCGGGCGGACGGCCCTGTCCTCGTATCGGCTGCGCGAGGGTGTGCCGACGGTCGCGCCGCTCTGCCTGACGCTGCGCGACGATTCCGGGGCGCTGGTGGCCGTGATCCGCTACTGGCCCGCCCTGATCGGCGAACATGACGTGCTGCTGCTGGGTCCCGTTGCCGTCCACCCGACCCATCAGGGCGAGGGGTTGGGGGCGCTTCTCATCAACGAAAGCCTGGCCGAGGCGCGGCGACTGGGCTGGGAACGGGTGATGCTGGTCGGCGACGCGCCCTATTACAGCCGTTTCGGCTTTCGCAAGCTGGAAGGGGTGGAGATGCCGCCGCCCACCAACCCCGACCGGGTTCTTGGGCTGGAACTGAAGGCCGGGGCCTGGGAGGGCGTGCGCGGCGCGGTGACGAAGGCGACCTGATCGCCGTTGCCCTCCTGGGCATTGCGCGGGGCGCCGGAGCCCCCATATCGGCGGCATGGACCGCAACCTGATGGAACCGACCTCTGACCTTGCTGCCGCGGTGGCCGAGCTTGCCCGCCGCTACAGGCGCGCGAACGGGCCGGTGATCCGGCTGGTCAACCGGCTGGGCGGCGCGTTCGAGGCGCAGCTGTCCGCCCTGCCGGAGTCGGTCCGTGGCCAGATCGAGCGGGTGATTGCCCAGGCGCTGGAGGCCTCCTACGGCGTTGCGGCCCGGACACCGGACCTGGGGCCACGCGGGCCGATGGCCGCGGTGATCGCAAGCGGGGCCGCGGGCGGGGCGGGGGGGCTGCCGACAGCGGTGGCCGAACTGCCGGTGACGGTGACGCTGTTCCTGAACGCGATCCGGGCCGAGGCCCGGGCGGCGGGCCTCGATCCCGACGAGGACTGGGTGCGCGCCGAATGCCTTCGGGTGTTCTCGGCCGGAAGCCCGCTGACGCAGGATGACGGGGTCAACACCTCCTTCATCGGCTCGCGCCTGGCCCTGACGGGCTCGGCGGTCCGGAACCTGATTGCCGCCATCGCGCCGAAGCTTGCGGCGGTGCTGGGCCAGAAACTGGCGGCCCAGGCGGTCCCGCTCCTCGGCGCGGTATCGGGTGCCGCGCTGAACGCGGCCTATCTGGCCTTCTACCGCGAGGTCGCAAGGGTGCGCTTTGCGCTGCTGAAGCTGGCCGAGGTGCACGGGACCGAGGCCGTCGAGGCCGAGTTCCGGCTGGCGGTCACGCCGCCCAGGGTGATCCGGGCCTGAGCCGAAGGCGATCTGCCGCCGATTGATCTTGGGTTTCCCCCGGCGTTGCGGATAAATGCCGGCGACGCGAGGG
>JBKBRG010000253.1:0-4460 GCA_046292325.1 Tabrizicola sp. | reverse complement strand
CCGCCGTGCCGCCGGTCTGCAAGATCATGGACTTCGGCAAGTTCAAGTACGAGACGCAGAAGCGCGAGGCCGAGGCGCGCAAGAAGCAGAAGATCATCGAGATCAAGGAAATCAAGTTCCGCCCCGGCACCGACACGCACGACTACGATGTCAAGATGCGGTCCGTGCTGAAGTTCCTGGGCGAGGGCGACAAGGTGAAGGTCACCCTGCGCTTCCGCGGCCGCGAGATGGCCCACCAGGAACTGGGGCTGGAGCTTCTGAACCGCGTCGCCGCCGATGTGGGCGATGCGGGCAAGATCGAATCCATGCCCAAGCTGGAAGGCCGGCAGATGGTGATGATGGTCGCGCCGAAGTAACGCTGCGCCGCACGGCCGAGGATGCAGACCGGGCCGCGCCTTGCCGGGCGTGGCCCGGAAATTTCAGGCGAAAGGTGCCGGGCGTCAGTCGCGTGCCTCGCGCGGGCGGCCGCGGTGCGGGGTTTCCTTCAACAGGCCGCCCACACCCATCGCGGCGATATCCGCAGCCGTGACCGGGACGCCGCAGATCAGCCGTTCCATCACCCAGTCGGCCCCGTTCAGCGCCGGGCTGCGCACGCAGCCGGGCAGGCCGATGACCGGGATCTCGCCGAGGCTGCCGAGGAAAAGCAGGTTGCCGGGGTCCACCGGCATGCCGAAGCGGTCGATCCTTCCCCCTGCCCGGCGGACGGCCTGCGGTGCCACGTCCATCGGATCCGACGTGGCCGAGGCGGTAAGGATCAGGATCAGGTCGGCCCCGGCGACGCCGCCGAGCGTTGCGGCCAGGTCTTCCTCGCGGTGCGGGCAGTGGCGATGTTCGTTCAGCCCGGCACCCAGGGCGGCAAGCCGGCGGGTGATGGCCTCGACACCCAGCGGTCGCGCATCCGGGTCGGTATGGGTCTCGACCAGGGCGACGCGGGTCAGCCGCGCGGGGCGCAGGCGTAGGGCGCCGGTCCCGGCAGAGCAGGCGGCGGCGACGGAAGCCGCCGCCACGCCATAGGCGATGATCTTGACCGTGGCCGCCATTTCCCCCGCCGCCAGCCGCTGCCAGCGCGGAACGGTCGCCAGCGTCACCATCGGGTCGGCCGCGTTCAGCGCATCGACCCGCTCGGCGGCGACCTCCAGAAGACCGGCCGCGCGGGCATGCAGGTTCACCCGCCCGGTGCCGACGGGCCGCAGCTCGAGGCCCGCCGCCTCGGGGTCGGGCACCAGCGCCCGGGCGATGGCGAGGGCGGCCGCGTCCTCGTGCAGGTCGGTGGGATCGAGGCGGGCGGCGATGACTTCGCCATGGCCGGCGGCGGCCAGCCGGGCAAGGTCTTCGGGCCCGAGGATGCACCCCTTGCGCAGCCGCCCCTCGGCCAGGGCGACGGAATGGGCAAGGATCGCGCCCTGGGCCTCGGACAGGGGAACGGGGCCGAAGCGCATCAGGTCCGCAAGGTCCGGGTGATCTGCGCCATGATGCTGACCGCGATCTCGGCCGGCGTCCGGGCGCCGATGTCGAGGCCGACGGGGGCATGGATCCTGGCGATCTGCTCTGGCGTGAAGCCGGCCTCGGTCAGCCGCTCGACCCGCCTGGCATGGGTGCGGGTCGAGCCGAGGCAGCCGAGGTAGAAGGCGGGCGAGCCGAGCGCGAAGCGGATCGCCGGGTCGTCGAGTTTCGGGTCGTGGGTCAGGGTGACGATGGCCGTGCGGGCGTCGGGCGCGAGCCGCGCGAGCGCCTCGTCCGGCCAGTCGTCGAGGATGGTTTCGCCGGGAAAGCGCGCGGCCGAGCCGAAGGCCGCCCGGGGGTCGATCAGGGTGGGCGCATAGCCGCAGCTGCGGGCGATCGACAGCAGCGGCTGGGCGATGTGGACCGCGCCGACGACGATCAGACGGAGGGGCGGGTTGTGGATGGCGATGAAGCGGCCGTCCTCCTCCATCCCCGAGCGGTCGGACTTGAAGCGGGCGTCGGCGGCGGGATCCTCTCCGGGCGCGACAAGGCGGCGGGACCAGGTGGCGGGACTGGTCACGACGGCCAGCGCACGGGGCGCGGCGCGGGCTGCGACCAGTTCGGCGAGCAGCGCCTCGGGCAACGCCTCGGCACCTTCGCCCACCGGCTCGACCAGGACGCGGATCGTGCCGCCGCAGGCGAGGCCCGCGGCGAAGGCGGTCTCGTCCGAAACGCCGAAGGTCAGCACGCGCGACTTGCGGTCGGCGAGGGCCTCCAGCGCCTCGGTGACGACCGCGCCCTCGACGCAGCCGCCCGAGACCGAGCCCGCCATCTCTCCGTCACCCGAGATCGCCAGCTGGCTGCCGGCCTGGCGCGGGGCCGAGCCCCAGGTCTCGATCACGGTGGCGAGCGCTGCGCCCTTGCCGGCGCGGTGCCAGTCAAGCGCGCATTCGGGGATCCGGTCGTATGAGGCCTGCATCATGCCGGCGATTATGCGTCCGGGCCGCGCGGGACGCCACCGAAATGAACGCGCCGCGGGGGGACCCGCGGCGCGACTTTGGTAGGGGCCGGATCAGCGGATCGTCGCGGTCCGCAGGAGCGGCGTGATGACCCGGACCTCGACCCGGCGGTTGCGCGGTTCGTTCGCCTGGGTGTCGATCAGCAGTTCGGTCTCGCCGTAACCCTGCACGACCATGTTCTCCGGCGGGATGTCGAAGTATTCGGTCAGGGCAAGAGCCACCGATTCCGCCCGACGGTCCGACAGCGCGAGGTTCATCGCCGCCTTGCCGGTCGCGTCGGTATGGCCCTCGATCAGGAAGATCTCGCGCGGGTTTTCCGCCAGAAGATCCTGCATCAGCCGGCCGAGATCGGCCAGGTTGCGCGCCTGCTCGGGCGCCACGGCGGCAGAGCCGGAGGCGAAGGTGACGGGCGTCACGTCCAGCGTGGCGGCCAGCGCGCGCACCGCCGGGATCTCGCGGATCTGGCGCAGGCTGAAGGTGCGGCCGACCCGTTCCGCCTCGATCCGGGCAAGTTCGCGCTTCAGCGCAACGTCCTGATCCTTGGAGGAGATCACGATGGGCCGGCGCGGCCGGGGCAGGTCGCGGACGCTGATCGGCTCTTCCTCGACCAGATCGTCGATCAGGACGACCTCGCGGCCATCCTCGTCATAGGTCGCCCGGCGCAGCACCCGGCCGGTCGCGTCGCGGATCGTCACCACCTGCGTGCCGTCGGCGCGTTCGACGATGGTGCGGGTCGAACCATCCTTGAAGGTCTCGGTCCGCACCGTCGAGCCGGGGCGGCGGATCACGGTGTCGTCGTCCTTGAGCACCCGATAGGTGCCATCGGGTTGCAGCACGATCACCCGGTCGCCGGTGTTCGACACGACGCGGGCCTCCTGCGGACCCATGGTCGAGACCGTGGTGTCCGCCGCCGCCGCACGGTTGTTCTTGATGATCGCGCCGACCGCAAGCGCGCCCAGCACCAGGAGTCCGGCCTTCTCGAGGTCCGACAGACCGCTTTTCTTGCCCTCTGCCAAGGCCACCGGAGGCGCGGCGAACTCTTGCGCGGAACTGCGGACGTTGGCATCGGTGATCGTCTCGGTGACGGTGGCGACCAGGTCTTCCGGATCCGCCTCGACGATCGGGGCCGCGCCCTCGGCCTCGGGGGCGTTGGTGACCAGCTCGGCCGCGGCGATATCGGCCGGGCTGATCGCGGTCGGATCGCTGGTCAGGAGGTTGGTCAGGCTTTCGACTTCGGTTTCGCTGACCACGGGCGCATCCACCGGCTCGACCTCGGCCGCGGGATCGGGTTCGGCGACCTTCAGGCCGGCAGCGGGATCGACGACCTCGCCCTCGGGCGTGATGGCCAGTTCGGCCTCGGCCGCAGCAAGCGCGGCAGCGGCGGCCTCGGGATCGACGACTTCGCCCGTGGCCTCGTCCACGATCGCGCCGTCGGGGATAACCTCGGCGGCAGGAGGCTCGGCGGTTGACGGCTCGGCCGGGGCCTCGACGACCGGCGGTTCGGCACCCGTCGTCCCGGCATTGGCGGCAGCGTCCGCCTCGGACTGGGTGGCAGCGGCTTCGGCGGCAGCGGCTTCGGCGGCGGCCTGCTCTTCGGCAGCCTTGGCGGCGGCTTCAGCCTCGGCCTGAGCGGCGGCTTCCGCCGCGGCGGCCACGGCGGCGGCAGCTTCGGCGGCGGCCTGTTCCTCTGCGGCCTGGGCAGCGGCAGCTTCGGCGGCGGCCTGCTCTTCGGCAGCCTTGGCGGCGGCTTCAGCCTCGGCCTGAGCGGCGGCTTCGGCCGCGGCGGCCTCGGCGGCGGCCTGTTCCTGGGCGGCCTGTTCCTCTGCGGCCTGGGCAGCGGCAGCTTCCGCGGCAGCCGCGGCTTCCGCTTCCGCCTGAGCGGCGGCTTCGGCGGCGGCCTGCTCTTCGGCAGCCTTGGCGGCGGCTTCGGCCTCGGCCTGAGCGGCGGCTTCCGCCGCAGCGGCTTCGGCGGCGGCCTGTTCCTCGGCGGCCTGGGCT
>JBKBRG010000252.1:0-4497 GCA_046292325.1 Tabrizicola sp. | reverse complement strand
ACGCTGAGCTATACCTTCCACGAAACACCGCTGCCCGAGGATCAGGCGGCGCTGCAACAACCCGCTGCGGCCGACGCAACCGCAGTGAACTGAGAAAAGACAAGAGGGAACCCGGCCATGGCCCATGCCAAGAACCACGACTACCACGTCCTGCCACCGTCGATCTGGCCGCTGTTCGGCGCGGTCGCCGGGTTCGTGATGCTGTTCGGCGCGGTCCTCTGGATGCACGGCTCGGGTCCGTGGCTTGGACTGATCGGGTTCGCAGGCGTGCTTTACGTCATGTATGCCTGGTGGTCGGATGTGGTGCGGGAAAGCCAGGCCGGCGACCACACTCCGGTGGTCCGCATCGGACTGCGCTATGGCTTCATCCTGTTCATCATGTCGGAAGTCATGTTCTTCGCGGCCTGGTTCTGGACCTTCTTCAAGCATCGCCTGTATCCGATGGGGCCGGACAGCCCGGCGGTGGATGGCGTCTGGCCGCCGGCGGGGATCGAGACCTTCGACCCCTGGCATCTGCCCTTCATCAACACGCTGATCCTTCTGCTGTCGGGCTGCGCCGCGACCTGGGCCCACCATGCGCTGGTGCACGAGAACAACCGCAAGGACCTGGTCAACGGCCTGATCATCGCCATCGCCCTGGGGGTGGTCTTCACCATCATGCAGGCCTACGAATACAGCCACGCGGCCTTCGGCTTTGCCGGCAACATCTATGGCGCCTCGTTCTTCATGGCGACCGGCTTCCACGGCTTCCACGTCATCATCGGGACGATCTTCCTGACCGTCTGCCTGATCCGCGCGCTGAAGGGGCATTTCACCCCCGAAAAGCACGTCGGCTTGGAGGCCGCCGTCTGGTACTGGCACTTCGTCGACGTGGTCTGGCTGTTCCTGTTCGCCGCCGTCTACGTCTGGGGCCAGGGCTGATCCCTTCCTGCATTGACAACCAAAGCGCGGGCCTTCGGGCCTGCGCTTGCATTTCCGGGGGTCGCCGATGCGCCGCTACGTCTTTCCGGTCCTGATGGGCATCGCCGGGGTTGCCGTGCTGGTCAGCCTGGGCTTCTGGCAGTTGCGCCGGATGGAGGAGAAGCGGGTTTACCTTGACGAGATCGAGGCGCGGATCTCGAACGCTCCGATCCCGCTGCCGGACCGGCCCGAGGAGGGACGGCACAAGTTTCAGGCCGTGGTGGCAGAGGGGCGCTTCACCGGCGAGTTCATCGAGGTGCTGGCGGGCCAGAAGGGCGCCAGCCCCGGCGTGCTGGTGATCGAGGCCTTTGCGCTGCCCGACGGGCGCCGCATCATGGTCCAGCGCGGCTTCGTCGAGGAGGAGGCACGGCAGGTTCCGCGGCCTCCGCACGAAGCGCGGGTCGAGGGCAACCTGCACTGGCCGGACGACACCAACGCCTTCACGCCGCCGCCGGACCCGAAGACCGGCCTCTGGTTTGCCCGCGACGTGCCGGCGATGGCCGAGAAGCTTGGCACCGAGCCGACGCTGATCGTCGCGCGCGCGCCGACCGGTGACGGGATCGCGCCGGTGCCGGTGGACACTTCGGGGATACCGAACGACCATTGGGGCTATGCGATCCAGTGGTTTCTGCTCGCGGCCACCTGGGCGGGGATGACAGGCTTTCTTCTGTGGCGTATCAGGGCGCGGAAGATCTGAAGGCGATGGCGATGCAATACATCTCGACCCGCGGCGCGGCCCCCGTTCTTGGTTTCGGCGAAGCGATGATGACGGGTCTCGCCCGCGACGGCGGGCTCTATGTGCCCGAGACCGTGCCGGTGATGCAGAAGGCCGAGATCGCGGCGCTGGCGGGCGCGCCCTATGAGGAGGTCGCGTTCAGGGTGATGCGGCCCTATCTGGGCGGGTTCTTCGGCGATGACGAGTTCAAGGGCCTGATCGCCCGGGCCTATCAGGGCTTTCACCACGCCGCGCGGGCCCCGCTGGTGCAGCTGGGGTCGAACCATTTCCTGCTGGAACTGTTCCACGGCCCGACCCTGGCCTTCAAGGACTTCGCCATGCAGCTCATCGGCCAGATGATGCAGGCAGCGCTGGCCCGGACGGGCGAGCGGATCACCATCGTCGGCGCCACCTCGGGCGACACCGGGTCGGCGGCGATGGAGGCCTTCCGGGGGCTGGCGAATGTGGATGTCTTCATCCTGTTCCCGCACGGCCGCGTCAGCGAGGTGCAGCGGCGGCAGATGACCACCCCGTCCGAGGCGAACGTGCATGCGCTGGCGGTGGATGGGGACTTCGACGACTGTCAGGCCCAGGTCAAGGCGATGTTCAACGACTTCGCCTTCCGCGACGAGGTGCGGCTGGCGGGCGTGAACAGCATCAACTGGGCGCGGGTGCTGGCGCAGGTGGTCTACTACTTCTTCGCGGGCACGGCCCTGGGCGCCCCGCACCGCGCGGTCAGCTTCACGGTGCCGACCGGCAATTTCGGCGACATCTTCGCGGGCTACATCGCCAAGCGCATGGGCTTGCCGATCGACCGGCTGGTGATCGCGACGAACCAGAACGACATCCTGGACCGCGCGCTGCGGACGGGGGATTACCGGACGACCGGGGTCAAGCCCTCGATCAGCCCGTCGATGGACATTCAGGTGTCCTCGAACTTCGAACGCGCGCTGTTCGATGCCTATGGCCGCGATGGGGCGGCGGTGGCGCAGCTGATGGGCGCGTTGAAGACGGGCGGGTTCACGATCAGCCAGGAGGCCATCGAAGCCCTGCGCGCCACCTTTGCCTCGGGGCGCTGCGACGAGGACGAGACGCTGGCGGTCATCGCACGGCACTGGAAAACCACGGGCGAGCTTCTGTGCCCGCATTCCGCCGTCGGCGTGAAGGTGGCCGAAGAGCATCTGGGGCGCGCGCCGATGATCACCCTTGCGACCGCGCATCCGGCCAAGTTCCCCGATGCGGTAGGCCGCGCGACCGGGATCAGGCCGGGCCTGCCGCCGCACATGGCCGACCTGTTCGAGCGGCCAGAGCGGATGACGCGGGTGCCGAACGATCTGGCCGCGCTTCAGGCGGTGGTGCGCGAAAGGATCGCCGGCCGATGACTGCCTCACTCTTCGCTGCGCCTGCGCCCGGCGACGAGAAGACGCGGTCGCCTGTGGCACGGCCCGGGGCGCCCCTTTTCCTGCCCGCGCCCGGGTTGTATCACCAGCCAACCCGACCGAACCCCCGGACCCGACCTTGACCCAGCGCCTGCACACCCTGCCGAACGGTTTCCGCATCGTCACCGAGGCGATGCCGGGCCTGCAATCCGCCGCCATCGGCCTCTGGGTCGAGGCTGGCGGACGGCACGAGACGCCCGAGCAGAACGGCATCGCGCATTTCCTGGAACACATGGCCTTCAAGGGCACCCGCCGCCGGTCGGCGCTGCGGATCGCCGAGGAAATCGAGGACGTGGGCGGCTACATCAACGCCTACACCAGCCGCGAGATGACGGCCTATTACGCTCGGGTCCTTTCGGGCGACGTGGTGATGGCCCTGGACGTGATCGCGGACATCGTGCTGAACCCCCTGTTCCGCAAGGCCGACATCGAGACCGAGCGCCACGTCATCCTGCAGGAGATCGGCCAGGCGCTGGACACGCCGGACGACATCATCTTCGACTGGCTGCACGAGGTGAGCTATCCCGACCAGCCCTTCGGCCGCACGATCCTGGGGCCCGAGGAGCGGGTGGCGTCCTTCGGCAAGGCGGATCTGGAAGGCTTTACCGGGGCGCATTACAGCCCCGACCAGATGATCCTGTCGGCGGCCGGCGGGGTGGATCACCAGGCCATCGTCGCCGCCGCGGAACGGATCTTCGGCAGGCTCAAGCCGGCGGGTGCCGCCCGGGTGGAACCCGCGCGGTTCGTCGGGGGCGAACGGCGCGAGGTGAAGGACCTGGAGCAGGTGCATTTCGCCCTGTCCTTCGAGGCGCCGGGCTATCGCGACGACAAGGTCTATACCGCGCAGGTCTATTCGATGGCGATGGGGGGCGGCATGTCCAGCCGCCTGTTCCAGAGGATCCGCGAGGACCGGGGCCTGTGCTATTCGATCTACGCCCAGTCGGCCGCCTACGAGGATACCGGGCAGATCACGATCTATGCCGGCACCTCGGCCGAGGAGATCGGCGAGTTGACGCGGCTGACGGTGGACGAGCTGAAGCGTGCGGCCGAGGACATGAGCGAGGCCGAGGTCGCGCGGGCGCGCGCGCAGCTGAAGGCGGGGCTCCTGATGGGGCTGGAAAGCCCGTCCTCGCGGGCGGAACGCAACGCGCGGCTGCTGTCGATCTGGGGCAGGATCCCGGACCTGGCCGAGGCGGTGGCAAAGATCGACGCCGTGGATACGGCGGCGGTCCGGGGCTATGCCGCCGGTCTGACGGCGGCACGCTCGGCGCTGGCGATCTACGGGCCGGTCGCCGGGGCGCCGGGCATCGAAGAGGTCCGCAAGGGGCTTGCCGCCTGATGCTGGGACTGAAGCGCCGCGTCCGGGTCGAAACCGAACGGATG
>JBKBRG010000251.1:0-4519 GCA_046292325.1 Tabrizicola sp. | reverse complement strand
GATCCGCTGGGCGGACCATTCGCCCTCGATCCAGACGCGGGAGTGGGCAAAATCGACCGCGTTCTGCACCAGGTTCCGCAGGCCGTGGATGATCTCGGGCCGGCGCTGGATCACCGGCTGTTCGTCGGTTCCGTCCTGCACCGGGCCGACCGCGAATTCGACCTTCTTTCCGCGGGCCAGATGCGGTTCGGCCGCCTCGCGCAGGACAGCGGACAGGGGAGCCTGCCGCAGGTGGCGGTCGTCCTTTCCGGCCCGGCCCATGTCGCGCAGGATGTCGCGGCAGCGGTCGGCCTGATCGCGGATCAGCCGGGCGTCCTCCTGCAATTCGGGCTGGCCGTCGAGTTCCTCGATCAGCTCGGCGCTGACCAGCTTGATGGTGGCCAGAGGCGTGCCGAGTTCGTGCGCGGCGGCAGCGACGACGCCGGCGAGGTCGGTCAGCTTCTGCTCGCGCGCAAGGGCCATCTGGGTGGCCAGAAGGGCCTCGGACATCGAGCGCATCTCGGTGGCGACCCGGCGCGAGTAGAGGCCGAGGAACAGGATGCCTATCACGATCGACAGCCAGAAGCCGAAGACGAACAGCGGCGGGATCAGCAGTTCGCGCCCGTCGGCAAAGCGCAGGGACAGATGCCAGAAGAGGGCCGCGGTCACGATCAGGATGGCCAGCGCGCCCAGGGCGACGGTCGAGCGAAGGCGCAGGACGCTGGCCGAGATGGTCACCGGCGCCAGGACGAGGATGGCGAAGGGGTTGGTCAGGCCGCCCGTGAGGAAGATCAGCACGCCAAGCTGGCCGAGATCGAACAGCAGGGTCAGGAAGGCCTCGGCCTCGGACAGGCGGCGGTTTTCCGGGAACAGCATCACGAGGAAGAGGTTGGCCAGGATCGAGGCCCCGACCGCCAGGGCGCAGGGCCCGAGCGGCAGGTCCAGCCCGTAGATCCGGCTGGCAACGAGGATCGCCCCGACCTGCCCGGTCACGGCCATCCAGCGCAGCAGGATGAGGGTTCGCAGGCGCACCCAGTTGGCCCCGGTCTCTCTGGTGTGATCGCCGGTGGCGAAGCTGGCCATGCTGTGACCGGATGTCCCTGTCGCTCGATTGTCCATTGTTAAGGGCGACCCCATCTGAGATCAATGCCGCCCGTCGAAACCGGGGAGACAAGCCGATGACCAAACTCTACGCATCCGTGGCCGTTGCAGCCGTTGCCGCGTTTCTGGGGGCCTCGGCCTGGTATGTGCTTTCCGACCGCGAGGCCGATCCCTTCGCCCAATGCCGCCAGGGCCAGGTTGCCGGTGGGGATATCGGCGGGCCGTTCACGCTGGTCAACTCTGCCGGGCAGACGGTGACGGATGCCGAGGTGCTGACGAAGCCGTCGCTGGTCTATTTCGGCTATACCTTCTGCCCGGATGTCTGCCCCTTCGACATGTCGCGCAATGTCGAGGCCGTGGACCTGCTGGAAAAGCGGGGTATCGATGTCACCCCGGTCTTCATCTCGATCGACCCCGAGCGCGACACGCCCGAAGTCCTTGCCGACTACGAGGCGAACCTGCATCCGAAGCTGGTCGCGCTGACGGGCAGCGCCGAACAGGTCAGGGCGGCCTCGCAGGCCTACAAGACCTTCTACAAGCGGCGCGAAACCGGAGACGAGTTCTATCTTCTCGATCATTCGACCTTCACATACCTGGTGCTTCCGGGAACGGGATTTGTGGATTTCTTCCGTCGCGAGATTACATCCGGGCAAATGGCGGAAAGCGTTGCTTGTTTTGTCGAGGCGGGCAAAGCTGCAATGTGACGCCCGAAACCGAAGCAGGAACAGCGCATGACTGAAGACTTCGCCGCCGAGCTTGGCCCGGATCGCACGCTTCTGCTGGTGGATGACGATGAACCCTTCGTGAAGCGCCTTGCCAAGGCGATGGAAAAGCGCGGCTTTCTGCCGGAAACCGCGCAAAGCGTGGCAGAAGGCCGGGCCAAGGCGATTGCCCGACCGCCCGCCTATGCCGTGGTCGATCTGCGGCTCGAGGATGGCAACGGGCTCGAGGTGATCGAGGTCCTGCACGAAAAGCGGCCCTCGTGCCGGGTCGTCGTGCTGACCGGCTATGGCGCCATTGCGACGGCGGTTGCCGCGGTCAAGATCGGCGCCATCGACTATCTGTCGAAGCCGGCCGATGCGAATGATGTGACCAACGCGCTTCTGGCGCGGGGCGGCAACCTGCCCGAGCCGCCCGAAAACCCGATGTCGGCCGATCGCATACGCTGGGAACACATCCAGCGGGTCTACGAGATGTGCGACCGCAATGTCTCGGAAACCGCGCGGCGGCTTTCGATGCACCGGCGCACCTTGCAGCGCATCCTTGCAAAGCGCAGCCCCAGGTAATTGACCTTTCTTGCCCTGATCCACAATTCGGCCTATCAAGTCCCATACCTGTCCGGGAGGGACCAGACATTGAACATCGATTTGAATAGCCTCTCCTTGAAAGAGCTGAAGGATTTGCAATCCCAGGTAGCAAGGGCGATTGCCGGATACGAGGAACGCCGCAAGAAGGAAGTGCTTGCGGAACTTGACGAAATCGCCAAGGCAAAGGGGTATTCGCTGGCTGAATTGACCGGCATGAGCGCGGGCCGCAGGAAGACGCACTCCGTGGCCAAATATGCGAATCCCGCCAATCCGGCCGATACCTGGTCGGGCCGCGGCCGCAAGCCGCGCTGGTTCTCCGAGGCGCTGGCCAAGGGAAAGAAGCCGCAAGACCTGGCAATCTGACCGTCAGCGCTGCGATTTCAGCCATTTCAGAAATGCCCGGGCGGCGGCACGTTTTGGTCCGGGCAATGTGACGACGAAATAGGCCGGCAGTTTCTCCGGGCTTTCGTGGACGATGCGCAACCGGCCTTCTGCCACGTCGGCCTCGATCAGCGCCATGCCTTCCACCAGAAGCCCCAGCCCCTGCCGTGCCGCGGCCAGCGACAGTTCCTCGTTGTTGATGTCGGTGCGCTCCAGCCGCTCGGGGTCCAGTCCCAACTGGCGCAGGTAGGCGTCCTGTTCCGCCCAGTTGCGCGACAGGATCCAATCCATCTTCGCCATCTCTGCGACCGAGGGGGTGCGATCTCCGATCAGCGAGGGCGCCCCGGCGATCACCAGCCGGGCCGAGGTGAGATAGTCCGTCTCGACCCCCGGCCAGTCGCCGTTGCCGTAGCGGATGCCCAGGTCCATCCGCTCGCGGTGAAGATCGACGACCTTGCTGTCGGGATGCAGGGACAGGCCGATCTCGGGATGGTGCCGCCAGAAGTCCTTGAGCCGCGGCATCAGCCATTGCGCGGCAAAGACGGCCGTCAGGGTGATGCGGACGGGGCGGTCGGCCTCGCCGGCCCGCAGGGCATCCAACCCGCGCTGGATCGCGCCAAACCCTTCGGCAAGGGCTGCGGCCAGCTGCTCTCCATCCGCGGTCAGGCTGACCCCGCGCCCCTCGCGATGGACCAGCGGGCGCCCCAGAGATTCCTCCAGGGCGCGGACCTGCTGGGCAACGGCGGCATGGGTCACGTTCAGGACCCGCGCCGCCTGGCTGAAGTTGCGCAGTTCCGCCGTGGCCGCAAAGGCGCGCAGGGCAGTCAGTGACGGCAGGCTGCGCCAGTCGGTCATGTGTTAGAATGCCTTACAGTTCAGAAGCCGTATTGAATCGTATCACAGCCGTTTTCATGTAAAAAGCGATCATCGAAAATCGAAGTGGAGAAAGCCCATGTTGAACATCTTTGCCGACGCTCTGTTGATCGCCACGCGGTTCGAGCGCACATCCGGGGACTTCTTGCCGCGGCACTCGCCGCGCCGGTCGCCGCGCGAGTTCCAGGATGACGAGGCCCTGCGCAGCGCCGACCACCTTCGGCACCGGGGCCGCTGATGCCCCGTGCCGGCGAAATCCAGCGCCGTCAGCAGTCTGCAAGCAGTCTCGCCACCGCCGAGACATAGTCCGCCCGCACCTCGGCGGGCGGACGAAGCCTGATCTCCAGCCGGTGCACCAGTTCCGGCAAGGGCCGCCCGAACAGCTTGTCGGCCTCTGCCTCCCGGAACCCGGCGATCCGCACCGCTTCCAGCCAGGCCGAAACCTTGTCCGCCGCCTTGATCGCCTTCTTGATCGGCGCCGGCAGCACCGCGGGCAGACCAAAGCGCAGATGCACCGCCGCCGTGAGCCTCTGGTCCAGCTCGCCATAGCCCGGACCGACCGCCGCCTTCACCGGGCTGATCATGTCGCCGATCACATATTCCGGCGCGTCATGCAGCAGTGCCGCCAGCCGCCATTTCGTGGCGATGCCGGGATTGGCGCGCTGGAAGATCTCTTCGACCAGCAGCGAGTGTTCCGCGACCGAATAGGGCCAATCCCCCCGCGTCTGCCCGTTCCAGCGCGCGACGAAGGCCAGGCCGTGGGCGATGTCCTCGACCTCGATATCGAGAGGCGCGGGGTCGAGCAGGTCCAGCCTGCGCCCCGAGAGCATCCGCTGCCAGGCCCGTTTCACCGCGCGCCTCCTCCGGGCACCCTTGGT
>JBKBRG010000250.1:0-4527 GCA_046292325.1 Tabrizicola sp. | reverse complement strand
GCACGCCCGAGGTCAGCCAGAACCGCCCCGTGCTGGAAAACCGCTCGCGCTGGGAAATCGGCACGCTGCCCCGGATCTCGACCTGGCTCAAGCGGCTGGAAAGGGGCGGCGATCAGGCGTGAGGCCTCTTGCCAAAGCGCGGCGGACGGGATAACCCCGCCCCATCGGTCGGAGCGTAGCGCAGTCTGGTAGCGCACCTGCTTCGGGAGCAGGGGGTCGGAGGTTCAAATCCTCTCGCTCCGACCAGATTCCCGGATTTCATCGGTGACAGCCCCCGGGAAGCTTCGGCGAAGGCTCCGCCGAAGACTCCCTGGTCCTTCGGCGGTCCTGCGCTGATCTCAGCGCCGGGACGCCCAGGCCCGGGCGATGTAGTCGGCGGTCATCAGGTCCAGATGTGCGCCGCCACCGTTCTTGGCGATGGTGATCTCGTCATCGGACCGCCGGGCGAACAAGGCCGGGTCGTCATAGAAATCGGCGATGACATCGGCCTCGGTGATCGCGCCCGAGGCGATCGGGTCCATCAGTTCGCCGATGTGGTGGATCGTGGTGGCGCGGCTGTCCACGAACAGGCGCGCGCGCTGCATCGCGCGGTCGTCCACCTCGCGCATGCCGGGCTTGTAGGCGCCGATCAGATCCAGATGCTGGCCGGGTTGCAGCCAGTCGCCCCGGATCAGGGGCTGGGTTGCCATGGTGGCGGTGCAGATCACGTCGGCCCTGCGCACCGCCGTCTCCAGGTCGTCGGCCACGGGCAGGCCCATGGCCTCGGCGCTGGCGCGGGTCCGGCTCCAGACGGTGAAGCGGGCGTCCGGGAAGATCGCGGAATAGGCCTCGACCATGCTGCGCGCCACCGCGCCGGCGCCGACCAGCAGGAAGTTCCGCGCATCCCTCCGCGCCAGCCGCGAGGCCGACAGGAGGCTGTCCCCGGCCGTCTTCCACTTGGTGACCAGATGGAAATCGACGATGGCGGACAGATCGCCGGTCACATCGTCGAACAGCGTCACCGCCCCGAAGATGGTGGGCAGGCTGCGGGCTGCGTTGCCGGGAAAGATCGTGGCCACCTTGACCAGCGCGCCCAGCCCGTCGATCCAGGCCGCGCGGTCCAGCAGCGTATCCTGCCCGCGGTAGAGGAACATGTCCCTGATCTCGGCCCTGGGCCTGCGGTGGCCGGCCTCGAAGGCCTGAAGCAGCCCGGGCCAGGTCAGACATGCCTCGGCCTCTTTCGGAACGATCTCGGTCACAGCCCCGCCTCCGCGCGTGTCAGAAGTCCCTCGGCCACCAGCCGCGCGGCCCAGCCCTGCCAGCTCTCGAACTGATGCGTGCGCCAGCCCCGGCGGGCGGCAGCCACGATGTTATCCGCCTTGTCATCGGTGAAGATCAGGCGGTCGGGGGGCAGGCCGCAGTCCTCCTCCACCGCCTGATAGATGCGGGGGTCGGGTTTCGACACCCCGAGGCGGCCCGAGACATATTCCCGGTCGAATTCGCTGAGGAAATCCAGCTTGTCGCGGGCTTCCTCATAGGAATGGCTGCCGAAATTGGTCAGGCAGAAGACCGGCACACCCTTGGCGCGCAGCGCCCGCAGCAGCGCGATGGAGCCCTCGATCCGGGGCGAGGCGAGTTCGATCCAGCGATCATACCACATGCGGATCTCGTGGCCCCATGCGGGGTAACGGTCGGCCCAGTCATGGATCGTTTCGCGGAACAGGGCGCCGTCGTCGATCAGCGCGTTCATGTGGTGCAGATCGACTTCCGCGAACAGCGCGCGGCGGCGGTCGGGTCCGATCACCCGGTCGTAGAAGGCTTCGGGCTGCCAGCCGGTCAGCACGTTGCCGATATCGAAGATCACCGCCTCAGGCTGCATCGCTTTCCCGTCTGCGCACCGTTTCCCGCCAGATCACATAAAGGCCGGAGCCGCAGATCAGCGCAATCCCCACCCAGGACACAAGGTCGGGGAAGGTGCCGAAGACCACCAGCCCCCAGAAGATCGCCAGCGGCATGCCGACATATTCGAAGGGCGCGATCAGCCCGGCCTCGGTGGTGCGATAGGCCTGCGTGACCATCATCCCGCCGATCCCGACCGACAGGCCGGTTGCCAGGAAGATCGGCCAGTCCTCGACCGGCGGCCAGATCCAGGGGCGGAACAGGAAGGCCCAGATCCCCTCGTCGCTGGCCAGGTGGCCGTCACCTGCGTAAAGCCCCATCGCGAGGCTTACGAAGATGAAGCCGAGCTGGACGTAGAAGGACAGGGTCATCGCGCTTTCGGTGCCGCCCATGTGGCGGGCCAGAAGATTGCCCGAGGCATAGAGGACCGCCGAGATCAGGACCAGAAGCGCGGCGGGCTGGATCACGCCCGAGCCGGGGCGCAGCATGACGATGACCCCGACCATGCCGACGATGACCGCGGCCCAGCGGCGCGGGCCGACCTGTTCGCCCAGGAACAGGATCGACAGCAGCGTGATGATGATCGGGCTGACATAGGCCACCGCCACCGCATCGGCGAGGTCCATGACGGCAAGGCCGGTGAAATATGTCACGTTCGACAGCATGACGATGGCCACGCGCGCCAGATGGGTTGCGGGTCGCCGGGTGGCCAGTTGCGACCAGCCCCGATCGGACCAGCGGATCACGGCCAGGATGAAGGCCATGGCGACGATGGCGCGGATCAGGATCACCTGGTGCAGCGCATAGCCGCCCGACAGGAACTTGATCGAGACATCGTTGACCGAGAAGATCAGCGTGCCGCCAATGGCGAAGAGGATGCCGGTCAGGGCAGGAGAGCGGGCCATTGCGGCAGAGAAGCCCCGCATCCCGGTTCCGTCTGTCCCGCCCGCGACATCGCATGACGCGGGCAGGCGCGGCTCAGGGATTGGCTGCGGGGGCCTCGGGGGCAGGCGTTGCCGGGGCCCCGGTGGCAGGGGCCGGTGTCGTGGCGGCAGAGGCGGCGGCGGTCATCGCCTCGAGCTCGGCGCCCAGCTTGTCGACCTGCGCCTGAAGCTCGGCCACCTGCTTTTCCAGCGCCTCCTTCTCGGCCTCCCGGGCCACCAGTGCGGCCTCCTTGGCCTGGACCTCGGTCTGAAGGGTGGCGACCTTCTGGCTGGACTGATAGGCGTAGAACCCCAGGATGGCCATCGAGGCCAGAAGGATGGCAAGGACGAGGTTCTTCATCGGACTCTCCGGGCGGTCGGGCGTTGCGGCCGCACCTGACCACAAGCGCCGCTGCCGCACAAGCCGGACGTGGCGCGAAGCGGCCTAGCCGGGCGCGGCGAAGACCTGGACCCAGTAATAGCGCAGCGCAGACCGGTAGCCGCGGATGGGGCGGTCGTCCGGCTGATAGACCAGCGCGATCCCGGTTTCGCGCATGGCGCAGTTCAGCATGTTGCGGCGGTGGCCGGCGCTGTTCAGCCAGCTGCGCACCACTTCGGTTGCCGATTTCTGCCCGGCCGCGATGTTCTCGGCCGCGGTGCGATACTTGTAGCCCTGCCGCTTGATCCGGCTGGAAAAGCGGCTGCCGTCCTTGCCGGAATGGCCGAAGAAGTTCTGTTCGGCCATGGCGCGTGCGTGTGACCGGGCGGCGGCCATCAGCTTGGGATTGGCCCGAAGCGGCGCGCAGCCGGCCTTGGCCCGGACCGCGTTCACCGCCGACAGCACGCTTTCGGCAGGGCCGGCCGCGACCGGAGTCGCCAGCGCCACCGACAGCGACAGGAACAGCGCGCTAAGCCAGGAAAGCCTGGGCGTGGAAGGACAGGTGGTCCTCCATGAAGGTCGATACGAAGAAGTAACTGTGGTCATAGCCCTTCTGCATCCGGAACGTCCCCCCCTGGCGCACCGCGGCCATCGCCTCGGCCAGCGCCTCGGGGCGGAGCTTGTCGAGGAACTGGTCGGAAGTCCCCTGGTCCACCAGAATCGGCCCGTCGAACCCGCGGCGCCGCATCAGCAGGGTGGCATCATGCGCCGCCCAGGACGACTCGTCCGGGCCCAGATAGGCGGAAAGTTGCGGACGGCCCCAGTCACTCGCTGTCGGGTTGCAGATCGGGGCGAAGGCCGAGACCGACCTGAAGCGGCCCGGAAAGCTCATCGCGATGGTCAGCGCGCCGTGGCCGCCCATGGAATGACCGGTGATGGCCTGCGCCTCCTCGGCCAGCGGGAAGGCGTTGAACAGCAGGCGCGGCAGTTCCTCGGTCACATAGTCCCACATCCTGAAATGCGGCGCCCAGGGGGCCTGGGTCGCGTTGACGTAGAAGCCCGCCCCCTGCCCCAGCGCAAAGTCTGGGTCGTCGGCCACGCCCGCCCCGCGCGGCGAGGTGTCGGGGAAGACCAGCGCGATGCCCGCCTCGGCCGCCCAGCGCTGCGCGCCGGCCTTGATCATCGCGTTCTCGTGCGTGCAGGTCAGGCCCGAGAGAAACCACAGGAGAGGCACCGGCCCGTCCTCGGCCTGGGCGGGCAGGAACAGGCCGAAGGTCATGTCGCAGGCGCAGGCCAGCGAGGGGTGGCTGTAGACCCCCTGAACCCCGCCGAAGGCCCGGTTTTCCG
>JBKBRG010000249.1:0-4554 GCA_046292325.1 Tabrizicola sp. | reverse complement strand
GTTCGGCCGCCGGAAGGTCGATCTTGTTCAGGACCGGCACGATCTCGTGCCCCGCATCCAGCGCCTGATAGACGTTGGCCAGCGTCTGGGCTTCCACGCCCTGGCTTGCGTCCACCACCAGAAGCGAGCCCTCGACGGCGCGCATCGACCGGCTGACCTCGTAGGCAAAGTCCACATGGCCGGGGGTGTCGATCAGGTTCAGGATATAGGTCCTGCCATCCTTGGCCGGGTATTCGATCCGGACGGTGTTTGCCTTGATCGTGATGCCGCGTTCTCGCTCGATGTCCATGCTGTCGAGAAGCTGGGCCTTCATGTCGCGTTCGGCGACCGTGCCCGTCATCTGGATCAGACGGTCGGCAAGCGTGGATTTCCCGTGGTCGATATGCGCCACGATGGAGAAGTTCCGGATGCGGTCGAGTTCGATCATGCGGGCGCGTATAGCCTGACCCGAGGGGTCGCGAAAGGGGACTCCTGCGTCGCGGTGTCAGGCGCGCGCGGCGGGCGGGCTGCCCCGGTGGCGGGGTCGCCTGGCCCCGGGGTGGCACCACCGCATCTTGTGGACAGGGCGGCAGCCGCCCGCGAGAGGTTGCGGAAACCCGCGCGGATGTCGCAACCTACTGGGAAGACTTGAAAATTTCTCGTGGACTTGGCATTATCGAACCTACAAGATGACCGGCGTCGGTCCGGGCCGCGGCCCGGCCGGTCTCCGGCGAGCGAGGCAGAGACACATGAGACCCATCGCATGCGCGGCCATCTTCGCGGCCGTTCTTCCGGCAATGTCCACCCTGGCCGCGGCCGGCCCGATCGAGCGGGCCTGCATGGCCTCTGACCGTGGCGCCAACCGCTCGCTCTGCGGCTGCATCCAGCAGGCAGCCGACATGACGCTGTCGAGCGGCGATCAGCGCCGGGCGGCGAAGTTCTTCAAGGACCCCGAGTCCGCCCATTCGACCTGGGTCTCGCAGTCACGGTCCGACGACGCCTTCTGGGAGCGCTACAAGAGCTTTGGCCAGACCGCCGAGGCCTACTGCGGCGGGTGAACCGGCCGAGACGGAGGATCGCCGGACTGCGTGACCTTTCGGTCGCGGCCTATGGCTTCTTCTGCTTCGTCCTTTTCTGCTTCTCCGGCTCGCAGGCGACCCCGTCGCCATCGCGGTCGAGTTCGTAGATATCCGTGCCGGTGACCCGCACCGGTCCGGTCACATAGGCCGGACCGTTGCCCGCCCCTCCGGCGCAAGCCACGTCCGGGGCAACCGGCACGCAGGCCCCGGCATAGTTCGGGTCGCAGTGCTGCGTCAGACCCGCTTGTCCAAGGGCAGCCGCAAGCAGGACCGCGACATGGGCATCCGACCAGACAGACATGTCAGCCACAGTCGAGGAACGCGCACTCCTGGCAGCATGGGCAGCGTCGGGACGCCGCGCAAGGTCGACTCCGGTCAAACCAAAAGGCCCCGCCTTCAGGACGAAGGCGGGGCCTTTTCGGCAAGACCGGGCCGGATCAGGCGGTGGCCTGGGCCTTGGCGATGTCCTTCTTGATCTTCAGCGCGGCCGGCGAGAGGTCCTCGTCCTTGGCCTTGGCCAGGAAGGCATCCAGCGCGGCCGCGGTGACGCGGAACTTGAACGACTGGCCCAGCACGTCCGAGATCAGCGTGACCTCGTTCAGGTTCGGCAGGAACCGGCGGCGGGACTTGTTGTTGGCGTGGGAGACGGTGTTGCCCGTCATCGGCCCCTTGCCGGTGAGTTCGCAGACGCGCGACATTGCGGTGTTCCTTCGATTCGTCAAAAGCGGGGGAAGGCGGGGAATCCCCTGCCCTCGAAAGCGATTGCGGGCGTGTAAGGGGAATCCGGGCCAGCGTCAAGCGGGAAGGCGGGTGCGCGGGACAGGCCGGGTTACCTCGGGCGGGGCTGTCCGGAGAAGGGCAGGTGTGGCGCGGTCAGGGGGCGCGGTCAGGGGGCGCGGCCGAGAAGGCGCAGCATTTCGGCCGCCGCGGCCTCGGGCGTGAGCGCGCCGCGGGCCACCCGGTCGCCGAGGCTGGACATCAGGCCCTTCTGCGGCTCGCGCGCCAGTGCGGCCAGAAGGCCCTGACGCACCTCTTCCTCGAACCAGTGCCGGGCCTGGGCGGCGCGGGTGCGGTCCCAGTGGCCGTGCTGCTTCCGCCAGAGGACCAGCGCCTGCATGTCCTGCCAGGCCTGCGCCAGGCCTTCGTCGGCCAGCGCCGAGACCGGCAGCGCCCGGGGAAAGCCCGGCGGGTCCTGCGGGCGGCGGCGCAGCAGTTTCAGCGCCCCGGCATAGTCCGCCACGGTGCGCAGCGCGGCGGGCTTCAGGTCGCCGTCGGCCTTGTTCACCAGGATCAGGTCGGCCATCTCCATGATCCCGCGTTTCACGCCCTGCAGCTCGTCCCCGCCCGCCGGGGCGAGCAGGAGGAGGAAGAGGTCGGAGAGTTCCGCCACCACGGTCTCGGACTGGCCGACGCCCACCGTCTCGATCAGCACCACGTCGAAGCCCGCGGCCTCGCACAGGGCCACGGCCTCGCGCGTGCGGCGGGCGACGCCGCCGAGTTGCGACTGGCTGGGCGAGGGGCGGATGAAGGCGCCGGGCTCGCGCGAGAGGCGCTCCATCCGCGTCTTGTCGCCGAGGATCGAGCCGCCGGAGCGCGCCGAGGAGGGATCGACGGCAAGGACGGCGACCCGCAGCCCCTGCCCGGTCAGCATCAGGCCGAAGGTCTCGATGAAGGTGGACTTGCCCACGCCGGGCGTGCCGGAAAGCCCGATGCGCAGCGCCTCGCGCCGGGGGTCGCGCAGGGCGTCGAGCAGCGCCAGGGCCTGCGCGCGGTGGTCGGGGCGGGCGCTTTCGACCAGCGTGATCGCGCGGGCCAGCGCCCGGCGGTCGCCGGCGCGGATCAGGGCGGCGCGGTCCATCGTGTCCATGACCGCCTTATTGCCGGATCGCCGCACGCTTGGCGAGGGGCGCGGCCCGGAATTTTCCGCCGAGGGTTCCCGGGGCTTCCGGTGATGCCGAGGGCGCGCCATAAGCGGGGTATGGAACGCCTGCCCGTCTCTGATGTGTTGCCCGACCTTGCCGAGGCCCTCGCCCTTCGCGGGGTCGCAGTGCTACAGGCCCCGCCGGGTGCGGGCAAGACGACGCTGGTGCCGCTCGACCTTCTGGCCCGCGGCATCGTGGCGGGCCGGATCGTCATGCTGGAGCCGCGCCGGCTGGCCGCGCGGGCCGCCGCCGAGCGGATGGCCGAGACGCTGGGCGAGCCCGTGGGCCGGACCGTGGGCTACCGGATCCGGGGCGAGGCGAAGGTTTCCCCGGCAACGCGGATCGAGGTGGTGACCGAGGGCATCCTGACCCGCATGATCCAGTCCGATCCGGAACTGTCCGGCATCGGGCTGGTCATCTTCGACGAATTCCACGAACGCAGCCTGAATGCCGATCTGGGCCTCGCGCTCTGTCTGGAGGTGCGGGGCGCGCTGCGCGAGGATCTGAAGCTGCTGGTCATGTCGGCGACGCTGGACGCCGGCCCGGTGGCGGGGCTGATGGGGGGCGCGCCGGTCGTGACCTCGGAAGGTCGGGCCTACCCGGTCGAGACACGCTGGCTGCCCCGTCCGCAGGATGCCAGCCTGCGGCTGGAGGCCATGGTCGCGGGCGCGGTGCGCGCGGCGCTGGCCGAGACCGAGGGCGGGATGCTGGTCTTCCTGCCCGGCGAGGGCGAGATCCGACGGGTCGAGGCGCTGCTGGGCGACCTGCCCGGCGTGGCGCTGCGGCCGCTGTTCGGGGCGATGGACCTTGCCGCCCAGCGCGCGGCGCTGGCCCCGGCCGAGGCGCGCAAGGTGGTGCTGGCCACCGCCATCGCCGAAACGTCTCTGACCCTGCCCGACATCCGGGTGGTGGTGGATTCCGGGCGCGCGCGGCGGGCGCGGTTCGATCCGAACTCGGGCATGTCGCGGCTGGTCACCGAACGGGTGACCAGGGCCGAGGCCGAACAGCGCCGGGGCCGGGCGGGTCGCGTCGGCCCCGGCATCTGCTACCGGCTGTGGACGAAGGGCGAGGACGGCGGGCTGGCTCCCTTCCCTCCGGCCGAGATCGAGGTGGCCGATCTGGCCGCGCTGGCGCTGGAACTCGCGCTCTGGGGCGGGGCCGACCTGCCCTTCCTGACCCCGCCCCCCGCCGGCCCGCTGGCCGAGGCGCGGAGCCTGCTGGCGGGGCTCGGGGCGCTGGATGCCCAGGGGCACATCACTGCGCATGGGAAGCTGCTCGCGGGCCTGCCGCTGCACCCTCGGCTGGCGCACATGCTGGCGGTGGCGGGGCCGGAGGCCGCGACCCTGGCGGCGCTTCTGGCCGAGCGCGATCCCCTGCGCGGGGCACCGCCCGACCTTGCCCTGCGGATGCAGGCCATCGCGCGACCGGGGCCGGAGGCCGACCGGGGTGTGGTCGAGCGCGTCCGGGCCGAGGCGAGGCGCCTGGCAGCGGCGATGCGCCCTGCGGGCACCCCCCCGCCCCCCTCCCCTCCCCACGAGGGGGAGGGGGGCCGCCCCGTGCCGGCCTCGGGACGG
>JBKBRG010000248.1:0-4593 GCA_046292325.1 Tabrizicola sp. | reverse complement strand
CAGGTTCTCGAACACCAGCCGCATGCCTTCCAGCGCGATGCCCTGCGACATCGGATGGTAGAAGGGGCTGCAATAGGCCTCGAGGCAATGCGCCAGCGCATCCATGCCGGTGCCTGCGGTGATGAACTTCGGCATTCCCGTGGTCAGCGCCGGATCGCAGATCGTGACCGAAGGCATCAGCCTGGGGTGGAAGATGATCTTCTTCTTGTGCGTCTCGCTGTTCGTCAGCACCCCGGCCCGGCCCACTTCCGAACCCGTGCCGGCCGTGGTCGGCACCGCGATGATCGGCGCGATCTTCGCGGCGTCGGCACGGGTATACCAGTCGTCGATATCCTCCAGCTGCCAGACCTTCAGCTTCTTCGGCTGATGCGCCATCAGCGCGATCATCTTGCCGAGGTCCAGCGCCGAGCCGCCGCCGAAGCAGATCACCCCGTCATGGCCGCCCGCGAGATAGACCGCGATACCGGCCTCCATGTTCTTCTCGTTCGGGTTCGGGTCCACGTCCGAGAACACCGCGCGGCCAAGGCCCCCGGCATCGAGGATATCCAGCGCCTGCGCCGTGATCGGCAGGCCCGCCAATGCCTTGTCGGTGACGAGAAGAGGCTTCTTCAGCCCGATGCTCTTCGCGTGGTCGGCCAGCTCGGCGATGCGGCCGACGCCGAACTTGATCGCGGTGGGGTAGGACCAGTTCCGGTTGGGAACGCTGTGGGTCATGGTCTCAGACTTTCTTCAGATGGTAGGATTTCGGCCGGGTGACGGAGTGATAGCCCAGATAGGACAGCGACGTGCCGCGCCCGGTGTCCTTGACGCCAGTCCAGGTCAGCGCGGGGTCGAGGTAGTCGGCCCGGTTCATGAACACTGTCCCGGTCTCGATCCTCTCGCCGATCCGGGCGGCGGTGTCGTAGTCCTCGGTCCAGATCGAGGCGGTCAGGCCATAGGGCGAATCGTTCATCAGCCGGATGGCTTCCTCGTCGTCCTTCACCGGCATGATGCCGACCACGGGGCCGAAGGATTCCTCGCGCATCACCCGCATCGAGTGATCGACGTTGATCAGGATCTGCGGGGCCAGATAGGCGCCGCCGTCATCGGCGAAGGTCTTGGGGTCCAGAAGCGGCTTGGCGCCCTTGGCGATGGCCTCGGCGGTCTGGTCGCGCACCACCTGCGCAAAGCGCCGGTGCGCCATGGGGCCAAGGGTGGTCGAGGCGTCGAAGGGGTTGCCCAGTTTCAGCTGGCCAACCCAGGCCACGGACTTTTCCACGAAGCTGTCGAACAGCTTTTCGTGGACATAGATCCGCTCGATCCCGCAGCAGCACTGGCCGGCGTTGTACATCGCGCCGTCCATCAGCACGTCCACCGCCACGTCGAGGTTCGCATCCTCGCGCACATAGCCCGGGTCCTTGCCGCCGAGTTCCAGGCCGAGCGGCGTGAAGGTCCCCGCCGCCGCGCGCTCGATGGCCCGCCCGCCGCCGACGGACCCGGTGAAGTTCACGAAACCGAAGCTGCGGCTTGCGATCAGCCGTTCGGTGGTGGGATGGTCAAGCACCACGTTCTGGAACACGTCCTCGGGCACGCCCGCGGCATGGAAGGCCTCGGCCAGACGCTCGCCGACCAGCAGGGTCTGGCTGGCGTGTTTCAGCACCACCGTGTTGCCCGCGATCAGCGCCGGGACCAGGGTGTTGATCGTGGTCAGGTAGGGATAGTTCCAGGGCGCGATGATGAAGACGACCCCCACCGGCTCGCGGGCGAGATAGCGGCGGAACGCGGTCGAATCCTCGATCATCTCGGGCGCAAGCGTCCGGGCCGCGATCGAGGCCATGTAGTCGGTGCGCGCGTTCACCCCGCCGAATTCGCCGCCATAGCGGGTCGGGCGGCCCATCTGCCAGGCCAGTTCCTCGACCACCACCTCGGACATGGCGTTCAGCCTGGCCACCCCGGCCTTGACCAGCGCGATGCGCTCGTCCAGCGGACGGGCGGCCCAGGGCTTCTGCGCGGCCCTCGCGCGGGCGACGACGGCATCGGCGGCATCCGCCGACAGCGGCATCCGCTCGGCATAGACCCGGCCGTCGACGGGGGAAATCAGTTGGATGGGTTTCATTTTGTCCTCGTAGGTCGGGCTTCAGCCCGACATTGTTCAAGATAGAGTCGGGGCAAGCCCCGACCTACGCCCGTTCCAGCAGCCGCTCGCGTTCGAAATCCGTGACCACGCGGTCGGTCTCGGAAATCTCCCACTGGGCGGCATGGTGGTAGTGGTCGATCACGTCGTCCCCGAAGGCCTGCCGCAGCATCGCGGAGCCGTTCATCAGCTCTGCCGCCTCGCGCAGGGTTCTGGGGATCTCGCGGATGCCCTTGGCGGAATACATGTCGCCCTTCAGTTCCGGCTCCAGCACCATCTTCTTCTCGATCCCGTCCAGCCCCGCCGCCAGCAAGGCCGCGCAGGCGAGATAGGGGTTCACGTCGCTGCCCGGAATGCGGCACTCCACCCGGACGGCCTTGGTATGCGCGCCGCAGACGCGGAAGCCCGCCGTGCGGTTGTCGGCGCTCCACACCGCCTTGGTGGGGGCGAACATGCCCACGGTGAAGCGCTTGTAGCTGTTGACGTAGGGCGCCAGGAACGCGGTGATGTCGCGGGCGTGGTGCAGCTGGCCGGCCAGATAGTGCTTCATCAGGTCGGACATGCCGTGGCCGTCCTTCTTGTCGGCGAATGCGGCCTTCCCGTCCAGCGACCACAGGCTCTGGTGGATATGGCTCGACGACCCCGCGCGGCGGTGGTCGTACTTGGCCATGAAGGTCACCGACTTGCCCTTGGACCAGGCGATTTCCTTGATCGCGTTCTTGATGATGACATGGTTGTCTGCGGTATCGAGAGCGTCGGAGTATCGGTAGTTGATCTCCTCCTGCCCGGCCTCGGCCTCGCCCTTGGAATTCTCGACCGGGATTCCTGCGCCATGAAGCCCGTTCCTTACGGCGCGCATCACGTCCTCTTCCTTCGTCGTCTGGAAGATGTGGTAATCCTCGTTGTAGCCGCCCACCGTGCGGAGCGCATTCAGCCCCCCGTCGCGCAGGTTTTCGTAACTGTTCTCGAAGATATAGAACTCCAGCTCGGTGGCCATCATGGGTTCAAACCCCATGGCGCGGGCGCGTTCGACCTGCCGCTTCAGGATCGAGCGCGGGGCATGCGGCACGTCGGCATGGGTGGCGTGGTCCTGGGTGTCGCCCAGCACCAGCGCCGTGCCGGGTAGCCAGGGGACCCGGCGCAGCGTGCGCAGGTCGGGCTTCAGCGTGTAGTCGCCATAGCCGGTTTCCCAGGACGAGGACTTGTAGCCCTGCACCGTGTTCATCTCCATGTCCACGGTCAGCAGGTAGTTGCAGCAGTGGGTTTCCTCGTAGCCGCCGTTCACGAAGAACTCGGCATGGAACCGCTTGCCCATCAGGCGGCCCTGCATGTCGATGCCGGCGGCAATCACCGTGTCGATCTCGCCGGCCTTCACGGCCTTCTTCAAGTCCTCGAGTGTCAGATTTCCGGGCATGGTGCCTCTCTGTTGTGATCGGATGTCGGGTCAGGGACGAAGCGCCCCGCTGGCGGGACCGGCCATGCCTCCGCCGCCGAACTCGGGCCTGCGTGGCCAGCAGGGGCCGCTTTCCGTATCCTGCGGTTCCGACCGCATCCGATGGTCTCCCTGTCACGGGATCTTCGGGTCCCGTGAATTTGATCATTCATTCACAGGTCCGGGCGCTTTCGCAAGCCCCTGCGCCGTCTGGGCGCGGGCGCCGATCACCGCGTTCAACGCCACGGCGGCCAGAAGCACCCCGCCACCCGCGAAGGTTGCGGCGCTCGCCGTCTCGCCGAGGAAGACAAACACCCGAAGCGGCGCCGGCAGCACCTCGATCACCGAAAGCAGGGTCAGCTCCGCCGCCGGAATCACCCGGCTGCCCAGGGTGTAGCAGAGCATGCCCAGCGCCAGGATCAGCGCGCCGATCCCGGTCGAGGCGCCGATGTCCCAGGCCGAGGGCGCCAGCGGCGCGCCTTGCGGGGCCAGCACCGCCGCCGCGACAAGGGCCGAGAACACGCCGCCCAGCAGCGAGACCGGCAGCATCTCGGACAGTCGGCCCCAGCGCAGCGCGACCGAGAAGGCGCCGAAGCCCGCCGCCGCCAGCAGCGCCACACCCTGCCCGTATCGCATCGCCGCACCTCCCTGCGGCCAGTGCTGACACGGGGCCGGGGCGCCCTCTGTCCCGTTCGCGACCTGCCCCGGGTCCCCGGAGAGCTTTCGCCGGAAAATCCCGGGTCAGTAGCCCCGCGCGCGGTCCACGAGGTGCAGGAAGGGCTCGCCCGCCTCGCCGCGGCGGATGTTCTCGGCGATCACCCGCGCGGCGCTGGAGGCGCGGGTGTCGGCGGCGATATGCGGGGTGACGGTGACGCGGGGATGGGACCAGTAGGGGTGATCGGGCGGCAGCGGCTCGACCCGGAACACGTCCAGCGTGGCATGTCCGATGTGGCCGGCATCAAGGGCGGCCAGAAGCGCGTCGTCGTCGATCAGCGCGCCGCGGCCGGGGTTCAGGATCACCGCGCCACGGGGCAGAAGGGCAAGGCGT
>JBKBRG010000247.1:0-4661 GCA_046292325.1 Tabrizicola sp. | reverse complement strand
CCTCGGCGACGGGGTGGCGGGTGTCGGTGAGCATCCGCCGCGCCGCCTGGAGGCGCAGGTCGAGCGCATGGGCGGCCGGGGTGGTGCCGAGGGCCGACTTGAAGAGGGACTCAAGACGGCGGGGCGAAAGGCCCACGGCGCTGGCGGTGCGCGCGGCAGGTTCGGGGGCGTCGATGCGGGCCTCCATCCGGGCGAGGGCGGCGGCGACGCGCGGGTCGAGGCTCGGGTCCTGGCCGCGTGCGATCTGGGGTTCGTGGCCGCTGCGGACGGTGGCGAGGAAGCTGGCGGCGACCTGACGCGCCAGCGCAGCGCCGTGGCGCGCGCGGATCAGGTGCAGCATGAAGTCCTGCGCGGGCGCGGCCCCGCTGATCGTCACGCGGTTGCGGTCGATCACGAAGCGGTCGGGCACCACCTCGACATGCGGATGGGCGGCGGCAAGGTCCTCGAGGTCCTCCCAGTGGACGGTCGCGCGGTGGCCGTCGAGGAGGCCGGCGCGGGCGAGGACCCAGGGGGCGGCGTCGATGCCTCCCACAAGCTGGAAGCGCGGGGCGATGCGGCGCAGGTCACGGATGAGCGGGCGGGTCGCGACTTCGGCGAGGCGGTAGCCGGCGATGACGATCAGCGCCTCGGCCTCTTCGGCATGCGCCAGCGGGCCGGATGAGGGCAGCTCGATCCCGCAGGTCAGGGGCACTGGGGCCCCTTCGGGCGAGACGACGCGCCAGCGGTAGGCCTCGTGACCAAGGTGGCGGTTGGCGCTGCGCAGGGGGTCGAGGGCGCTTGCCACCTCGAGGATCGAGGCCTGCGGCAGGACCAGGAGCGCGATGGTCAGGGGGTCGCGGGTGGGCTGGAAGATCGCATTTTCCGTCATCGGGATTTCGTAAATCGCAAAGCGTGCGCTGGCAAGCGGGCTATGGTGGCACAAAGCCAAGGGGAGGTCCGCGATGCCGCTGAACATGAACAAGGAAGTCTTCATCACCTGCGCCGTGACGGGGTCGGGGGGGACGCAGGACCGCTCGCCCCATGTGCCGCGCAGCCCGAAGCAGATCGCCGACAGCGCCATTGCGGCGGCCAAGGCGGGGGCGGCGGTGGTGCATTGCCATGTGCGCGACCCCGAGACGGGCAAGCCCGGCCGCAAGCTGGAATACTACCGCGAGGTCACGGACCGCATCCGCGACAGCGACACCGACGTGGTGCTGAACCTGACCGCGGGTATGGGCGGCGACATGTATTTCGACGGCACCGAAAAGATGACCGAGATGGCCGCGATCTCGGACATGTGCGGGGCCGAGGAGCGGGTGGCGCATATCGTCGAGTGTCGGCCCGAGATCTGCACGCTGGACTGCGGCACGATGAACTTTGCCGAGGCCGACTATGTGATGGTCAACACGCCGGGCATGCTGCGCGACATGGCGCGGCGGATGACGGCGGCGGGGGTGCGGATCGAGATCGAGGCCTTCGATACGGGTCACCTGTGGCTGGCCAAGCAGCTGGTATCGGAAGGCGTGATCCCCGAGCCGGTGCTGGTTCAGCTGTGCATGGGGGTGCCGTGGGGGGCTCCCGACGACCTGAACACCTTCATGGCGATGGTGAACAACGTGCCCCAGGGCTGGCACTTCAGCGCGTTCGGACTGGGTCGGAACGAGATGGCCTATGTCGCGGCCGCGACGCTTGCGGGCGGGAATGTCAGGGTGGGGCTGGAGGACAACCTGTGGCTGGAGAAGGGTGTGCTGGCGACCAATGCCCAGCTGGTGGAACGCGCGGCGACCATCATCGAGAACATGGGCGCTCGGGTCATCACCCCGGCCGAGGTGCGGGCGCGGCTGAAGCTGGAGAAGCGGGCGCCGGTGGCGAGATAGCCTCCGAGCAGCGCGCCGTGCCCTCTCTCTGCGCGCCCCTTGTGGCAGAGGGACAGGGAAGCGGGACCCCGGGAAAGGACAAGGCATGACCAGAAAAGCGGCAATCATCGGTGGGGGTGTGATCGGCGGCGGATGGGCGGCACGATTCCTGCTGAACGGCTGGGACGTGGGCGTCTTCGACCCCGATCCGGAGGCGGAGCGCAAGATTGCGGCG
Organism: Tabrizicola sp.; assembly: GCA_046292325.1. GTDB lineage: Bacteria > Pseudomonadota > Alphaproteobacteria > Rhodobacterales > Rhodobacteraceae > Tabrizicola. The sequence continues at coordinate 2,591 of JBKBRG010000247.1, read as the reverse complement.
GTGCTGGCGAACGCGCGGGCGGCCTTGCCCGCGCTGTCCGACGTGCCCATGCCGCCCGAAGGCAGGCTGACCTTCCACGGCACCATCGGCGAGGCGGTCGAGGGCGCGGACTATGTGCAGGAATCCGTCTCGGAGCGGATCGAGCTGAAGCACAAGGTCTATGCCCAGTTGCAGCAATCGAACCCCGATGTGCTGATCGGGTCGTCAACCAGCGGGTTCAAGGCATCGGACTTGCAGAAATCGAGCGTTGCGCCGGCGAACATCATCGTCGCGCATCCGTTCAACCCGGTTTACCTGCTTCCCCTGGCAGAGATCAGCGGCTCGCCTGCCAACCCGCCGGAGGTGGTGGAACGGACGGTCGGGATCATGAAGGACATCGGGATGTTCCCGCTGGTGATCCGGCACGAGATCGACGCCTTCATCGGCAACCGCTTTCTGGAGGCCGTCTGGCGCGAGGCCCTGTGGATGCTGAAGGACGGCATCGCCACGACCGAAGAGATCGACGAGGCGATCCGCATGGGGTTCGGTCTGCGCTGGGGGCAGATGGGTCTGTTCGAGACCTACCGGATCGCCGGGGGCGAGGCGGGGATGCGGCACTTCATGGCCCAGTTCGGCCCGGCGCTGAAATGGCCCTGGACGAAGCTGATGGACGTGCCCGAGTTCAACGACGAACTCGTGGACCTGGTGGCCAGCCAGTCCGACGCGCAGTCCGGGATGTATGGCATCCGGGAGCTCGAACGCATCCGCGACCGCAACCTCGTGGGCTTCCTGCGCGCGCTGAAAGAGCGGGACTGGGGCGCGGGCAAGGTGCTGACGGAACACGACGAGCGCCGGGCGGCGGCCTTCCGCGCCGAGATGCAGAAGGGCCTCGACACCGGCGCGAAGCCCGCGCCGCTGGTGATGTGGCAGGGTCAGGTCCTGCCCGGCTGGATCGACTACAACGGCCACATGACCGAAAGCCGGTATTACTTCTGCAACTCCGAGACGGTGGACAATTTCCTGCGGATGATCGGCGCGGGAATGGACTATGTGGCGGCCGGGCACTCCTATTACTCGGCCGAAACCCATATCCGCCATCTGGGCGAGGCCAGGCTGGGCGACGGGTTGCGGGGCGAATTGCAGATCATCAGCGCAGACGAGAAGCGGTTCCGCAGCTTTGTCCGGATCATGCGCGGCGAGACCTGCGTGGCGACGGTCGAACAGCTGTGCCTGCACGTCGACATGAAGGCGGGCAAGACGGTGCCGGCGGCGCCGGACGTCTGGAAGAACCTCAGGGCCATCGCAGACGCCCATTCCGGCCTGCCCCTGCCCGAAGGCGCGGGTCGCGCCGTCGGGCAGAAGAAGGAGTAGCGCCATGGATTTCGGCCTGACCGAAGAACAGAGGATGATCGTCGAAACGACCCGGGCCTTCGTCGAGGCCGAGCTCTATCCGCACGAGCAGATGGTGGAACGCACCGGCCACCTGCCGATGGAGCTGATCCGGGAGATCCAGCAAAAGGCCATGGCAGCAGGGCTTTATGCCGCCAACATGCCGGTCGAACTGGGCGGAGCGGGGCTCGATACCCTGTCCTGGCTGCTGTATGAGAAGGAGCTGGGTCGGGCGAACTATGCGCTGCACTGGACCTGCGTCGCGCGGCCGTCGAACATCCTGCTGGCGGGCAATGCCGACCAGCGCGAACGCTATCTGCTGCCCTGCATCCGGGGCGAGACCTGGGATTGCCTGGCGATGACCGAACCCGGCGCGGGGTCCGACCTGCGCGGGATGAAGGCCTCGGCCCGGCAAGAGGGCGGCGACTGGATCCTGAACGGAACCAAGCACTTCATCAGCCATGCCGATCTTGCCGGGTTCGCCATCGTCTTCATGGCCTCGGGCGAGGAACAGACCCCGCGCGGCCCGAAGAAGCTGATCACGGCCTTCTTCGTGGACAAGGGCACACCGGGCTTCACGGTGCGCGAGGGGTATCGCAACGTCAGCCACCGCGGCTACACCAATTCGGTCCTGGAATTCGACGACTGCCGGGTGCCGGCCGCCAACGTGCTGGGCGAGGTGCACAAGGGGTTCGAGGTCGCCAACAGCTGGCTTGGCGCGACCCGGCTGCAGGTGGCCTCGACCTGCCTCGGGCGGGCAGAGCGGGCCCTGACGCTGGCCATCGCCTATGCCGCGGAACGCAAGCAGTTCGGCCAGCAGATCGGCAAGTTCCAGGGGATCAGCTTCAAGCTGGCCGACATGGCGATGGAGCTGAAGGCGGCCGAGCTTCTGACGCGCGAGGCGGCCTGGAAATACGACCAGGGCACGGTGACCGAGGCCGACATGGCGATGGCCAAGCTGAAGGCGACCGAGGTGCTGGCGATGGTGGCCGACGAGGCGATCCAGATCCACGGCGGCATGGGGCTGATGGACGAACTGCCGCTGGAACGGATCTGGCGCGATGCCCGCGTGGAGCGGATCTGGGAGGGAACCAGCGAGATCCAGCGGCACATCATCAGCCGGGAATTGCTGAGGGCGGTCGGGGGGTGAGACGTCGGAGGGGGGGGTTTCACACCCCTCGCGCTCCCCGTGGGATATTTGAGGACAGATGAAAGGGTTTGTT
>JBKBRG010000246.1:0-4667 GCA_046292325.1 Tabrizicola sp. | reverse complement strand
CAGCGCGCCGAGAAGCATCCGGTCCAGCACCGGGCGGCCGTTCACGAACAGGTATTGCTGCGCCGAAGAGCCGCGCGAATAGGTCGGCAACGCGGCATAGCCTTGCAGGCGCAGGCCGTCGCGTTCGGCGTCGATCTTCAGCGCGTTGTCGATGAACTCGCGCCCGATCACCGTGGCGAGGCGGGATCCCAGAGCGTCGAACAGGTCTCCGTTCGCCGGATCAGCCCGGAACAGCACCCGCGCCTCGCCCCCCGTCACGTCGCGCAGCAGGAAGCCCACCTGCGGCTCGGCCATCGCCAGACGGCGGATCACCTCGGTCACCGCCTGCATCTCGGCCCGGTCGGACCGAAGGAATTTCAGCCGCGCGGGTGTGGCGAAGAACAGGTCGCGCAGCTCGACGACCGTGCCCCGCGTCAGGGCGGCGGGGCGGACCGGCGACATCCGGCTGCCCTCGCAGCCGATCGTGGCAGCAGCCTCGCCTTCGGCGCGCGAGGTGATCGTCAGCCGCCCCACCGCGCCCAGCGACGGCAGCGCCTCGCCCCGGAAGCCGAAGCTGCGGATGTCCAGAAGGTCGGTGCCGTCGATCTTCGATGTGGCATGACGCGACAGGGCCAGCGGCAGGTCCTCGGCCGTCATGCCGCAGCCGTCGTCCGTCACCCGGATCAGCGTCTTGCCACCATCGGCGATATCCACCTGGATGCGGCTGGCCCCGGCGTCCAGGGCGTTTTCCACCAGTTCCTTCACCGCCGAGGCCGGGCGCTCCACCACCTCGCCCGCCGCGATGCGGTTGATCGCGGCCTCATCCAGTTGCCGGATCACCGGACGGCCCCGGGCGCCCGTTATCTTGGGGGTGTGAAGCGTCATGCCCCCATCTGTAGCAGGCGACTCTGAGTCTGGAAAGAACGAAACGGGATTTGTCCGGAACACGGATGCACCGTTTACCCGGCGTCATGGGGGCCGAAGGATGCGGCGGCCGGCTGACCTGGACGGCTCGACGACGGCTTCGACGCGCCCCGCCAGAGGCAACCGGCGAGGCGACGACATCGCGCGCGCAGGCTCAGCCGTGCTTGACCATCACATGCCGGACCACGGTGTAGTCCTCCAGCGCGTAGGTGGACATGTCCTTGCCATAGCCGCTCTGCTTCAATCCGCCATGCGGCATTTCGTTGGTCAGCATGAAATGCGTGTTGATCCAGGTGCAGCCATAGCGCAGCCGGGCCGCCGTGGCCATCGCGCGGCCCACGTCCCTGGTCCAGACCGACGAGGCAAGCCCGTAGTCGCTGTCATTGGCCCAGGTCACGGCCTCGTCCACCTCGGTGAACGGCGTCACGCTGACCACCGGACCGAAGACTTCGCGGCGGACGATCTCGTCGTCCTGCCTGGCCCCGGCAACGACGGTGGGCTTGTAGTAGAAGCCCTGTTCCATCGCCTCGCCGCCGGTGGTGATCTGGACATGGTTCAACTCGCGCGCGCGGTTGACGAAGCTGGCCACCCGGTCGCGCTGGCGCTGGCTGATCAGGGGGCCGATCTCGTTCCTCGTGTCATCCTCGTCGCCCAGAACGATGGACTCGGCCGCCGCCGTCAGGTCGGCCACCAGATTGTCGTAGATCTTCTTCCCGGCATAGACGCGGCAGGCCGCGGTGCAGTCCTGCCCGGCGTTGTAGAAGCTGAAGGCGCGCAGGCCCTCGACGACCTGCGCGATGTCGGCGTCGTCGAACACCACCACGGGCGCCTTGCCGCCCAGTTCCAGATGGGTGCGCTTTACCGTCTTGGCGGCGGCGTCCAGCATCTTCTTGCCGGTCGCCACGTCGCCCGTCAGGGAAATCATGTCAACCTGCGGGTGGTTGATGAGGTAGCTGCCGACCGTGTGGCCCCGGCCCGCGATCACGTTGACCACGCCTTCCGGCAGCACCTCTGCCAGGATCTGCGCCAGCTTCAGCGCGGTCAGCGGCGTCTGTTCGCTGGGCTTGAACACCACGGTATTGCCGCCGCCGATCGCGGGGCCGAGCTTCCAGGCCATCATCATCAGCGGATAGTTCCAGGGCGCGATGCTGGCCACGACGCCCACCGGATCGCGCCGGATCATGCTGGTATGTCCCGACAGGTATTCGCCCGCGACGGTGCCGGTCATGCAGCGCACCGCGCCCGCGAAATAGCGGAAGCAGTCCACGATGGCCGGGATCTCGTCGTTGCGGGCGGCATTGATCGGCTTGCCGCAGTTCAGGGCCTCAAGCCGGGCGAAGGCATCCGCCTCGGCCTCGATCCGGTCGGCGATGGTCAGCAGGGCAGCCGACCTTTCGGCGGGCGTCGTGCGCGACCAGCCCGCGAAGGCAGCGCGGGCGGCGGCGACGGCACGGTCCACCTGCGCGGTCGAGGCCTCGGGCACTTCGAGGATCAGCCCGCCGGTGCGGGGGTTCAGGATCGGCTCGGGGGTTTCCTGGCCGGCCTCGAAGCTGTTGCCGATGAGGAACTTGGTCTGGATGGTCATGGGGATCTCCCTATTTGCCCATGCCGGCGGTCTCGGATCCGCCGCGGGTGAGGTAGTAGGCGATGAGGATCGGCACGAAGGTGGCGGCAAAGACCACGATCGCGACGACATTGGTGACGGGGCGCTGCCGCGGGCGCACGAGTTCGTTCAGCATCCAGATCGGCAGGGTGGATTGCTGGCCCGCGGTGAAGGTGGTGACGATGACCTCGTCGAACGACAGCGCAAATGCCAGCATCCCCCCGGCCAGCAGCGCCGAGCCGAGGTTGGGCAACAGGACATGGCGGAAGGTCTGCAAGGCATTGGCGCCCAGGTCGGCCGAGGCCTCCATGATGCCGCCCGACAGGCGGCGCAGCCGTGCGACGGCATTGTTGTAGACGATGACGATGCAGAAGGTCGCGTGGCCCAGCACGATGGTCCAGGTGGAGAACGGGATGTCCATGATCCCGAAGGCCGACCGCAGGCTCATGCCGGTGATGACGCCCGGCAGTGCGATGGGCAGGATGATCAGCAGCGACAGCTGATCGCGCCCGAAGAACCGCGCCCGGCTCATTGCGGCGGCGGCCAGCGTGCCCAGGATCATCGCGAGCACGGTGGCGATGGCCGCGACCTTCAGCGACAGGTAGAGCGGCGGCCAGATGTCGGGCCGGTCGAACCAGGCGACCCGGAACCACTTCAGCGTCAGCCCCGGCGGCGGGAACTGGTAGGTCCGTTCCTCGGTGGTGAAGGCGTAGAGGAAGATGAACAGGATCGGCAGGTGCAGGAAGACAAGGCCCCCGATCGCCGTGATCTTCAGAAGGAACGAGGGTCGGTCAGAGCGCATCGAAGGCCCCCGCCCGCCTGGCCAGCGTCAGGTAGATCAGCATGATGACGATGGGCACGACGGCAAAGGCCGCGGCCAGCGGGATGTTCCCTGCCGTGCCCTGCAACTGGTAGACCGCAAGCCCGATGAAGCGCGAGGAATTCCCCACGATCTGCGGGATGATGTAGTCGCCCAGCGTCAGCGAGAAGGTGAAGATCGACCCCGCGATCACACCCGGCATGGCCAGGGGCAGGATCACCGTCCGGAAGGTCTGCCCCCGCGTGGCGCCCAGGTCGGCCGAGGCCTCAAGCATCGAGGTCGGCACCCGCTCCAGCGCCGCCTGCATCGGCAGGATCATGTAGGGAAGCCAGATGTAGACGAAGACCAGGAAGGTGCCGAAGGGCGAGGTGGACAGCGACGAGCCCTCCAGCCCGGGGATCGTCAGCAGCCCCTCGATGAGAAAGCCGGTGCCCGTGCCCTCGGCCGCCCAGGTCAGCACGCCCTCCCTGGCCAGGATCAGCTTCCAGGCATAGACCTTGACGAGGTAGCTCGACCACAGGGGCAGCATCACGCCCAGGTAGAAGGCGGCCTTCCAGCCGCCCCTGGCGTAGCGAGCGGCGAAATAGGCGACGGGAAAGGCGAGCACCGCGCAGGCCAGCGTGACGGCGGCGGCCATCAGCACCGTGCGCAGGATGATGTCCAGGTTCTGCGCCCGCAGAAGCTCGGCATAGGTCTTCAGCGTGAATTCCTCCTTCACCACGCCCGAGAACTCGTCGATCGAGTAGAAGGACTGAAGGAGCAGGGCAAAGAGCGAGCCGAGATAGACCACGCCCAGCCACAGCAGCGGCGGCGCGATGAGAAGCGCAAGCAGCAGCCCCGGCCGCCGCCAGAAGGCGCCGGTCAGCCGGTCGGCCAGGCTGCGTTCGGGCAATATGGCGCTGCGGCTCATGCGCTTGCCCTTTCCCGAATACTCCGGGGGTAAGCGCCGAACGGCGCGAGGGGGCAGCGCCCCCTGCCGTCGCGGGTCCGGGTGCCGCGCATCACGCCGCCCCCATCAGGTGCAGTGCCTTCGGATCGAAGGCGATGGCGGTGGTCGCGCCCTCGGCCGGCACCGGCTGCCCGGCGGGGACGAGCGCCGCGATCTCGGTCTCGCCCGCGCGGATCACGACCCGGGTGCCCGACCCCAGATAGCGCAGCGCGGTCACCGTGCCGGTGACGGGCCCGGTGGCGGCCAGCCGCGTCGCCTCGGGCCGCAGGCTCGCCCATTGCGCGGGGCCGCCCAGGGCGCGGGTCAGCTCGGGCGGCAGCACGTTCGAGGAACCGACGAAATCCGCCACGAACCGCGTGGCGGGGCGGTCGTAGATATCCTGTGGGGTGCCG
>JBKBRG010000245.1:0-4673 GCA_046292325.1 Tabrizicola sp. | reverse complement strand
ATCAGCAGCAGCGGCGCCGTCTCGCCGATGGCCTGGGCCATGGCAATGATCGTGCCGGTCATGATACCGGGCATGGCCAGGGGCAGCACATGGTGGAAGACGACCTGCTGGCGCGAGGCGCCGATGCCGAGCGCCGCCTCCCGGATCGAGGGCGGCACGGCCTTCAGCGCCGCGCGGGCGGCGATGATGATCGTCGGCAGCGACATCAGCGCCAGCGTCATGCCCCCGACCAGCGGCGAGCCGCGGACCAGGCCGAACCAGTTCAGGAACACCGACAGCGCCAGGAGGCCGAACACGACCGAAGGCACCGCGGCGAGGTTGTTGATGTTGACCTCGATCAGGTCGCTGAGCCGGTTCTTGGGGGCAAACTCCTCCAGGTAGATCGCGGCGCCGATGCCGACCGGCAGGGCAATGCCGAAGCAGACGAGCAGGAGGTAGAGGGTGCCGACGAAGGCGCCCTTCAGGCCGGCAAGTTCGGGGAAACGCGAGTCGGCGTTGGTGAACAGGCCCACGTTGAAGGGCTTGCTGATCCGCCCCTCGGCGGCAAGCTTGTCGAAGGCGGCGATCTGCGCATCCGTCACGCGGCGGTTGGCCTCGGGCGTCGCGCGATCGACCAGGCCCTTGGCGAGCTGGTCGAAGGGGTCGGACATCGGAACGCTGATCGAGAGGGTCTTGCCGATCAGCGAGGGATCGGCGATCACCGTGTCCCGCACAAGGAATTGCGCGCCGTCCGACAGCATGGCCGTGACATCGCGCAGGGCGCGGCCCTCCATTTCCGGGAACTCGGCCGCCATGGCGCCCTGCATGACCCGCCGCCAGTTGCTGCCGAAGATATCCTCGGCATCCACCAGCTCGGCCGGGATCGGAACGTCCAGCCGGACATGGGTCTGGGTGAAGGCCTTGTAGCCGGTGACCGTCAGCGCGACCAGCATCAGCGCGAGGAACCCCAGCGCCAGGGTGATCGACACCAGCCCCGCGCCGCGCAGCCACAGCTCGCTGCGCCGGCGGCGGCGGATCCGGTCCAGATAGTCGGGAGCCTTCCAGTCGAACGCCCGGGCGGGCGAGGCGGGGGTATTGGTGATGTCCGACATGTCCGGCCCCTAGTCGTAAAGCTCGCGATACTTCCGCACGACGCGGAGCGCGAAGATGTTGATTCCGAGCGTGATGACGAACAGGAGCGAGCCGAGCGCGAAGGCGGCGAGCGTCTTGGGGTTGTCGAACTCGGTGTCGCCGATCAGCAGGGTCACGATCTGCACGGTCACGGTGGTGACCGAATCGAGCGGGTTGATCGTCAGCTTGGCAATGATGCCGGCGGCCATGACCACGATCATCGTCTCGCCGATCGCGCGGCTGACGGCCAGGAGGATGCCGCCGACGATGCCGGGAATCGCGGCCGGGAACAGCACCTTCATCATCGTCTCGCCCCGCGTCGCCCCCAGCGCCAGCGAGCCGTCGGACAGCGACCGCGGCACCGCCGACAGGGCGTCGTCGGTGAAGGACGAGATGAACGGGATCAGCATGATCGCCATGCAGATGCCCGCCGCCAGCGCGGTGTTGGGTGACACTTCCAGCCCGGACGCCGCCCCGGCCGAGCGCAGGAAGGGCGCGACCACCAGGATCGCGAAGAAGCCATAGACGATGGTCGGCACACCGGCGAGGATCTCGAGCAGCGGCTTGATGATGTCGCGCGCGCGCGGCGATGCGAATTCGTTCAGGTAGATCGCCGAAAGCAGGCCGGTCGGCACCGCGACGATCAGCGCGATCACCATGATCACCACCGACCCGAGAAGAACCGGAATCACTCCGAAGGCGCCCTGGCCCGCGACCTGATCGGCCCGGATGGCGATCTGCGGTTCCCAGCGCAGGCCGAACAGGAATTCGTTGATCGGCACCATGCGGAAGAACTTGATGCTTTCGAAGACCAGCGACAGCACGATCCCCAGCGTGGTGAAGACCGCGATCGTGGAGCAGAAGATCATCAGCCCCAGCACGATCCGCTCGACCCCGTGCCGGGCCCGGAACTCGGCCGACACACGAGAGCGGGAAAAGGCCAGAAGGGCGATGCAGAGGACGCCGATCACCACGACCAGGGCCAGTCGCGCCGAGGCGGTGCGCTCGGTCAGGGTCTGGGCCGCGGCAAGCTTCCAGTCCTCGGGCGTGCCGAAGACCTGACCGCGCGCGATGGACTTGATCTCGGCCATCAGCAGCGACACCGCGCCGTTATCGAGGCCCGACAACTTGTCTTGCGGCAGGTCGGCCAGAATCGAACGGTCGATCACCGGCCCCTGGAACGCGAGCCACAGGAGGATCACGATCAGTCCGGGCACGCCGACGACAAGGGCGGAATAGAGGCCGTGGAAGCCGGTCAGCGAATGGAGCCTGCCACCGCGAGCGCGGATCTGCGAGGCCGCCACGCGGTTCAACACATATCCCGCCAGCACGGCAACGAAGAGGATCAGGAAAGCAAGACCGGTCAAGACAATCCCCGTCAGGAAAGGGAAGAGGCCCGGGAGACGAATCCCCCGGGCCGGTTGTTGCCGAGATTACTTCTCGGGCGGCGTCATGTTGACGGCGTTTTTCAGGGCGTCCTGGACTTCCTTGATCTTGTCCTCGGCCAGAACGACCAGGCCGCGCTCTTCCAGATAGCCGCCGGCACCCATGGCCGCGTCCGAGGCATAGGTGGCGAGGAATTCGTTCAGCCCCGGGATAACGCCGCGGTGCGCGTTCTTGACGTAGATGAACAGCGGTCGCGAGATCGGGTATTCGAACGAGGCGATCGTGTCCTGGTTGGCTTCGACGCCGTTGATCTTGACGTCCTTCAGCTTGTCGAGGTTCTCGAACAGGAACGAGTAGCCGAAGATGCCGACGGCGTTCGGGTCGGCTTCGAGACGCTGGACGATCAGGTTGTCGTTCTCGCCCGCTTCGACGAACAGGCCGTCCTGACGCATGCGCGAGCAGTCTTCCTCGACGAACTTCTTGTAGTCGTCCTCGGAAGCGGTTTCCTTCAGCTTCTTGGCATAGTCGGTGGCTTCGCAACCCTTGTGCATGGCCAGTTCGACGAAGGCGTCACGGGTGCCCGAGGTGGGCGGCGGGCCGTAGGCGAGGATCGGGGTGTCAGGCAGCGAAGCGTCGATGTCAGACCACTTCTTGTAAGGGTTGTCCACGAGGGCGCCGTCAACCGGAACCTTGGCGGCCAGGGCCTTGTAGACCTGCTCGAGCGTCAGGTTCCAGTCGGTCTCGTTGGCGCGGCTGATCGCGATGGCCAGGCCGTCATAGCCGATCAGGGCTTCGGTGATGTCGGTCACGCCGTTCTGGACGCAGAGTTCGTACTCCGACTTCTTCATCGCGCGCGAGGCGCCGGTGATGTCGGGATGAGCCTCGCCCACGCCGCCGCAGAAGATCTGCATGCCGCCGCCGGTGCCAGTCGATTCGACGACCGGCGCAGTGCCGCCCTGGTTGGCGAATTCTTCGGCAACCGCCTGCGTGTAGGGGAACACGGTCGAGGATCCGACGATGCGGATCTGGTCGCGGGCTTCGGCCATCGAGGCCATGGCGGCAAGCGCCAGGACCGAAGCGGACAGATGGATGGTTTTCATGGATGTGCTCCTGCAAAACGTGCGGCCAGACTTGGCAGCGTCCTTCGGCTCTAGTTGCAGCCCGTGACGCTTAGATTGCAGAATTGTAAAAACTGGATGACAGTCCTTTGGCGCGTCGCTGCTCATCGCATCCGGCGCGCGATGGTTTCGGCAATCATCATCGTCGGCGCATTGGTGTTGCCCGCTATGATCTGCGGCATCAGCGAGGCATCAACGACGCGCAGCCCCGCGACGCCCCGCACGCGGCCTTCGGGATCGGTGACCGAGTCGGGGTCGCGCCCCATGCGGCAGGTGCCCACCGGGTGGTAGATCGTTTCGGCCCGCGCGCGGATGAAGTCCGTCAGCGCGGCGTCGCTGGTCGCGTCGGGGCCGGGCAGGGTTTCCCGGGCGATGAAGCGGGCCAGCGGCGGGGCCTGGATGATGCGGCGCGCCAGTTTCAGGCCGGCCAGAAGGGTCGGCAGGTCGTCGGGATGCGACAGGTAGTTGGCGGCGATCCGGGGGGCGGCCAGCGGGTCTGGGCTGGCAAGCGAGACGCGACCGCGGCTTTTCGGCAACAGGTCGCAGACATGCAGGGTCAGCCCGTAGCCGAGCGACAGCCGGCGTCCGTGGTCGTGCAGGTAGGCGGGGATGAAGTGGAATTGCAGGTTCGGGCGGTCCCGGTCGGGGTGCGAGACGGCGAATCCTCCCGCCTCGGCCACGTTAGAGGTGAACTCGCCCGTCCCGTGACGCAGCCAGGCCCAGGTGGCGCGGAGTGCGCGGGGCAGGAACGAGGGCGCGATGCCGATCGCCTCGCGGCCCCTCAGCGCCGCCTGCACCACGATGTCGAGGTGATCGGCCAGATTGGCCCCGACCTCGGGCGCGTCGTGCAGGACGGGGATGCCCATGGCCTGCAAGTGGGTGCCGGGACCGATGCCGGACAGCATCAGGAGCTGCGGCGAGTTGATCGCCCCGCCCGACAGGATCACTTCGCCGCCCTCGGCCAGCCTCAGGGTGCGGTCGCCAAGATCCACGCCGGTGGCGCGGCGGTCCCGGAACAGCACGCGCCGGACCTGCGCGCGGGTGAGGATGGTCAGGTTC
>JBKBRG010000244.1:0-4679 GCA_046292325.1 Tabrizicola sp. | reverse complement strand
TCGAGCCGATCCAGGGCGAGGGCGGCATCCGTGTCGTGCCCGACCAGTGCCTGAAGGGTCTGCGCGACCTCTGCGACGCGACCGGCACGCTTCTCATCTTCGACGAGGTGCAGTGCGGCATGGGCCGCACCGGCCGGCTCTTCGCGCATGAATGGGCGGGGGTGACCCCCGACATCATGATGGTCGCCAAGGGCATCGGCGGCGGCTTCCCGCTGGGCGCGGTGCTGGCCACGGAACGCGCCGCCTCCGGCATGACCGCGGGAACCCATGGCTCCACCTACGGCGGCAATCCGCTGGGCTGCGCGGTGGGCGCGAAGGTCGTGGAACTGGTCTCCGACCCTGCCTTTCTGGCCGATGTCGCCCGCAAGGGGGGCCTCATGCGCCAGGGCCTCGAAAGCCTCGTCGCCCGCCACCCCCGGGTCTTCGAGGCGGTGCGCGGCGAGGGCCTGATGCTGGGCCTCAAGTGCAGGCCCGCACCGGCGGATGTGGTCAAGGCCGGCTACGAGGCCGGCGTCCTGACCGTCGCTGCCGCCGACAACGTGCTGCGCCTCCTGCCGGCGCTGAACATCCCCGACGCCGACATTGCCGAGGCACTCTCCCGCCTCGACCAGGCCGCGTCCCATCTGGAAAAGACGGCCTGATTTCATCTGTCCCCAAATATCCCACGGGGGTCCGGGGGTGTGAAACCCCCGGTTCCCCGGGTTCAGGAAGCGAAGCGAAATGAAGCACTTTCTCGACATCCACAAGACCGATCCCGCCGAACTGCGGGCGATGATCGACAGCGCCCGGGCGATGAAAGGCGCCCGCGACGGCCGCCCCAAGGCTGCGCCCGATGACGAACAGCCGCTCAAGGGCCACATGGTCGCGCTGATCTTCGAGAAACCCTCGACCCGCACGCGCGTCTCCTTCGACGTCGGCGTCCGCCAGATGGGCGGCGAGACCATGGTGCTCTCGGGCAAGGAAATGCAGCTCGGCCACGGCGAGACCATCGCCGACACCGCCCGCGTCCTGTCGCGCTATGTCGATCTGATCATGATCCGCACCTTCGAGGAGGCCACGCTTCTCGAAATGGCCGAACACGCCACGGTCCCGGTGATCAACGGCCTGACCAACCGCACCCACCCCTGCCAGATCATGGCCGACGTGATGACCTACGAGGAACACCGTGGCCCCATCGCCGGAAGGAAGGTCGTCTGGTGCGGCGACGGCAACAACGTCTGCGCCAGCTTCCTGCATGCCGCCGGCCAGTTCGGCTTCGACTTCACCTTCACCGGGCCGGAAACGCTCGACCCCGAGGAAAAATTCGTGGCCTTCGCCCGCGAGAAGGGCAGCCGCGTCACCATCCAGCGCGATCCCTTCACCGCCGTCGAGGGGGCGGATCTTGTCGTCACCGACACCTGGGTCTCGATGCACGATCCCGAATCCGCCAAGGAGCGCCGGCACAACCAGCTGCGCCCCTATCAGGTGAACGAACAGCTGATGTCGCGCGCCAAGCCCGATGCGCTTTTCATGCATTGCCTGCCCGCGCACCGCAACGACGAGGCGACCAGCGCCGTGATGGACGGCCCCCATTCGGTGATCTTCGACGAGGCGGAAAACCGCCTGCACGCCCAGAAGGCGATCATGCGCTGGTGCCTCGGGGTCTGAGGCCGCAGCTGCCCGGGCGCGGCGCTCCGCGGGGGTTCCTGCCGTCCGGCCCGGCGGTTGCGCTTGACAGCCGCCCATCGCCGCCGGACGCTTGGCGCGAAAGGAGATCCCCATGCACCGCCGTTCCGTCGCCGTATTCGACCGCTTTCTCTCCGCCCTTGCCGCGATCCTCGACAAGGCCGAGGCACATTGCACCGCCCGCAGGATCGCGCCCGAGATCATCCTCGCCGCGCGGCTCTTCCCGGACATGTTCTCCTTCACCCGCCAGGTGCAGCTGGCCTGCGATTTCGCTGCGCGCGGCACGGCGCGGCTGGCGGGGCAAGAGCCGAAGAGCTTCCCCGACACCGAGACCAGCTTTGCCGAACTGCGCGACCGCATCGCGGCGGCGCGCGGCTACATGGGCAGTTTCCAGCCCGCCGATTTCGCCCATGCCGAAACGCGCGAGATCCATTTCAAGGCCGGGGGCCGCGACATGATGCTGAAGGGCGACGAGTTCCTGTCCTTCTACGCCCTGCCGCAGTTCTTCTTCCACGTCGCCACCGCCTATGACATCCTGCGGCACAACGGGGTGGAACTGGGCAAGCGCGATTACATGGGCGCGCCCTGACCTCGGCCCTTCGCCCGTCTCAGGGGCACATGGCAAGGACATGGCCCGGCATCCCCGCGGGGGCCAGAAGACGGTCGCGCAGGATCAGGCTGCCGGGCCGGTCCGGGTCGGCGCAGGCCTCGTCGAAGCTGCCGCGCAGGTCATCGGCATATTCGATCCCCAGCACCTGATCACGGCCATAGACCCCGGTATAGGCCGCACATTCGTCCCAGCGGTGGCATCCCTCGGCCACGGCAAAGCGGAACCCTGCCCGGTCGCGGCCCAGCCGGCCCAGCTCGGGGGCGTTCTTCTGCCCGGCCGGCAGGCCATGCCGGGCGGCCTCGGCGACCAGAAGGCTGGCGAAGGCCAAAGCGTCCTGCCGCGACAGCCGACCGCCCGACCGGGTGTAGCTGTCCAGATTGTCGAACTCCACCGCGTCGAAACCCTTGTCCGCGCAGGTCCGGATCACCGGGGCGAGCCGCGCCAGATTGGCCTTGCGCGTCCGGGGAGAGCGGATGTCCAGCAGGAACTCGTCCGGCCAGGCCGGATCGGCCAGGGGGGCGCCGGCCCCGTCCGTCAGCAACAGTGCCGCAGGCCAGTCCGCCCCCGGCTGGGTCTGGAATCCGTTCACATAGCAGATGTTGTAAAGCCCCGGCGCCGGGCTGTCCGTCACGTCGCGCACGACGACCGTCACGCCCCGGGGCGGCGGGTAGCCTCCGCCCAGCTGGTAATCCGCCAGCGCCCCCGCCGGCAGCGGCCCCTCCCCGGCGGCGGATGGCCCCGCGGCACAGATCAGGGCAAGCAGAACCGCCCGCGGGCTCATGCCGCCTGCACCTGCGATGCGGATGGCGCCCGCGTCCCGTCGGCGTCCGCCGCGCGTGCGGCCAGCAGGCCCACCACGACCAGAAGCAGCGACAGGCCAACATAGGTCGGCCGAAAGCCCATGTGCTCGGCCACGAAGCCGATCGAGGACGGCGCGACCAGGATCCCGCAATAGCCCACCATGGTCACGATCGAGATCGCGCTGGCCGAGGGCAGACGCGGATGGTTCCCCGCGGCCGAGAACAGGATCGGCACCATGTTCGCGATGCCTAGGCCTGCCGCGAAGAAACCGGCGATCACCATCCAGTCCGCCGTGGCCAGCGCCCCGCCCATCAACCCGGCCGCGCCCAGAAAACCCGAGAGGCGCAGCGTCCGGACCGCGCCCAGCCGGTTCCGCACCCTGTCGCCCAGAAAGCGCATGACCGCCATCGCCCCGGCAAAGAAGGCAAAGCCCAGGCCCGAGACGAAGACATCTGCCCCGAACTCCTTCTGCAGATAGATCGCCGCCCAGTCGAGCACCGCCCCCTCCGGCACCATGGCGAAGAGCGCAAGGAACCCCAGCAGCCAGACCTGGAAATCCTTCGGGAAAAGCCGTGTCTTCGCCGCCGGTGCCGTCGCAGCCGCGACGCCGGCGGGCGCCGGAACAGAGGGCAGCAGGAACGGCATGGCCGCCAGCACGATCCCGGCGACCACGGCGCCGGTCAGCAGCGACTGCGCCTCCGACCCCCAGTGTGCGATGACCCAGGCCCCGGCCGAGCCGCCGACAAAGCCGCCGAGGCTCCAGAACCCGTGGGACGAGGACATGATCGCCTTGTTCAGCCGCCGCTCGATCTCGACCGCCTGGGCGTTCATCGCCACGTCCATGCACCCCGCCATGGCCCCGAACAGCGCCATGAACGGCGCCAGCAGCCAGAGGTTCGGGGAAAAGACCACCATGGGCAGAACCGGGATCAGCGCCAGCGAGAACCAGGACAGCACCCGCCGCCCGCCAAAGCGCCCGATCAGGCGCCCGGCGAACAGCATGGCCGTGACCGCCCCCAGCCCCAGCACCAGAATCAGCAGGCCCAGCACCGATTCCGTCACATCGTGGCGTGGCATCAGCAGGGGGATCTGCGGCGCCCAGGCCCCCATGACGAATCCGTTCGCCAGGAACATCGCCGCCACCGCCCACCGCGCCCGCCGCGCCTGCCTGTCCTGCATGATCCGCCCCTGTGACATCGGCGCCCTCATACTGCGCCGCCGGGATGGACAAAAGCCCGGCCGGATCAACGGATGTTGCAGGTCTGTAGCATGCGGGCCAGGCCCCGGACCTCCTGCTTGCCCTTTTCGGAAATACTCCACGGGAGGTCCGGAGGGTGTGAAACCCTCCGGTCCCGCGCCTGGCCAGGGGCTCAGGTCCCGCGCGGCTTGGCGCGCAGGGTCGGCTCGGCCACGGTCGGATCCTCGGGCCAGGGATGGCGCGGATAGGCCCCGCGCATGTCCTTGCGGACATCCGCGTAGGAGGTCGCCCAGAACCGCGGCAGGTCGGTCGTCACCTGCACCGGGCGCTGGGCAGGCGACAGGAGCGTGATGCGCAACGGCATCCGCGCCGCGCCCACCACGGGATGCTGCGTCACGCCGAACA
>JBKBRG010000243.1:0-4701 GCA_046292325.1 Tabrizicola sp. | reverse complement strand
GCGCGGACCAGGTCGCCAAGATCGCCGCCAGCATGGCCGAGTTCGGCTGGACCGTGCCCTGCCTCGTCGGCGAGGATGGCGAGTTGATCGCGGGCCACGGACGCGTGCTGGCCGCCACGCATCGCAACTCGCGCCCGCGAGGCCGAACGCGACCGTGTGTCCACGATCTACGATCTGACCGGCCGCCTGAACCTCGAGCGCGGCTTTGCGGACGATCTGGTGAAACGCGGTATCAGCGTCGACGAGTCCCGCCGCCTGATCCTCGACCAGGTCGCGGCGAAATCGGACGAAACCCGGACCTTCCCCCATGTCTCCGTCCCGCTCGGCGGCCGGGACGAGCGCATCACCCGCCGCGACGCGGTGGCGAACGCACTGCTGCACCGCTACAGCCCGACGCTGTTCCCGCTGGAGGATGCCGCGCGCCAGTACCGCGGCATGACGCTGCTGGAACTCGCCCGCGAAAGCCTCGGCAATGCCGGGGTGAACACCCGCGGCCTGTCGCGCGACGAGGTGGCGACGCGGGCGCTGCACTCGACCTCCGACTTCCCCGAGATCCTGTCGGCGGTCACCAACAAGACGCTGCGGCAGGCCTATGACGCCTATCCCCGCACCTTCGCGCTCTTCTGCCGTCAGGTGCTGGCCACCGACTTCAAGGCCATGCACCGGGTGCAGCTCGGCGAGGCGCCGCAGCTGCTGGAGGTGGGCGAAAGCGGCGAGTTCAAGCGCGGCACGCTCGGCGAGAGCAAGGAGAGCTACAAGGTCAAGACCTATGGCCGGGTGGTCGCGATCACGCGACAGACGCTGATCAACGACGACCTCGACGCCTTCACCCGGATCCCGGCGATGTACGGCAACTCCATCGCCCAGCTGGAATCGGACGTGGTCTGGGGCATCATCACCGCCAACCCGGCGATGGCCGACGGCAACGCCCTGTTCCACACCACGCACAAGAACCTCGCAGGCACCGGCGCGGCGCTCGACGTCGGCAGCGTCGGCGCGGCGCGGGCGGCGATGGCCAAGCAGACCGGTCTCGACAAGAAGACGGTGCTGAACGTCCGCCCGGCCTTCCTGATCGTGCCTGCCTCGCTGGAACTGAAGGCCGAGCAGCTGGTCGCGCAGAACCTCGTGCCCGCCGCGACGTCCAGCGTGGTGCCGCAGTCGATCCGCACACTGGCGCCGATCAGCGAGCCCCGACTCGACGCCAACAGCGAGACCGCCTGGTATCTGGCGGCAAGCCCGAACCAGATCGACACCATCGAGTACGCCTATCTCGAGGGTCAGCAGGGCGCCTACATCGAGACCCGCAACGGCTTCGACGTCGACGGCGTCGAGATCAAGTGCCGCCTCGACTTCGGCGCCAAGGCCATCGACTGGCGCGGCCTCTACAAGAACCCGGGCGCGTAACCCGCACCCCATGCTGAACCCTGACACGCGGGCGGTCCTTACGGGCCGCCCTTCGTCTTTCCACGAGGATCCCCATCATGAAAACCTACGTCCAGCCCGGCAACACCATCACTCTGACCGCGCCCTATGCTGTCGCCTCCGGCGATGGCCTGCTCGTCGGCTCCATCTTCGGCGTGGCCGCGGGCACTGCCGCCCTTGGGGAGGCGGTCGAGGCCGCACTCACCGGCGTCTACGACCTGAAGAAGGTCGCATCGCAAGCCTGGGCGGCAGGCGACAAAGTCTATTGGGACAACACCGCCAAGGAAGTGACCAAAACCACCACCTCGAACACCCTGATCGGCGTGGCCGTGGTTGCGGTGGCGGGTGGCGCAGGCGACACCATCGGCCGGGTGCGGCTGAACGGCGCCTTCTGATGAACGCCTTCGCTGCTGCGATTGGCGCGCTCTTCGGCGATCCGAGCATGGGGCGGGACGCGGTCTACATCGCCGATGGCGGCGCGCCGGTCCTGGTGCGCGTCGTCGCCCGGCGTGCCGATGCCGTCACCGACTTCGGCGACGCGCGGCTCTGGTCCGAGACCACCCGGATCGACCTGCGCGTGTCCGAAGTGCCAGCACCACGCCCCGGCGACCGCATCGAGATGGAGGGCGAGGCGTTCCTCATCCAAGGCGAGCCGGTCCGAGACCGCGAGCGGCTGGTCTGGACCGTGGATCTGAGGCCCGCGTGAGACTGAAGCTCGACATCGATCCCGACATCGTCGCGATGATGGCGGCCGAGGTTGCGGCGGGGGAGCGGGCGGTCTCGGCCGCGATCCGCGAGGCCGGGACCGGGCTGAAGGCGGCTTGGCGGCTGCAGATCTCCGGCGCGGGCCTTGGGGCCCGGCTCGCCCGCACCATCCGGTCCGAGCAGTTCCCCAAGGCCACGCCCAGCCTCAACGCAGCCGCCGTGGTCTGGTCCAGCGCCCCGGTGATCGTCGGCGCGCACGACACCGGCCCGCTGATCCGCTCGAAGAATGTGTTGTGGCTGGCGATCCCCACGCCCGCGGCGGGGAGGTCCCTCCGTGGCGGCCGGATCACCCCCGGCGAATGGGAAAGGCGCATCGGCTTGCGACTGCGCTTCATCTATCGCCGCAGGGGCCCGAGCCTGCTGGTGGCAGAAGGGCGGCTGAACACCAAGGGCCGCGCCGTGGCGTCACGGTCGAAGACTGGCCGAGGCCTCGTAACCGCGCCGATCTTCCTGCTGGTGCCACAGGTCAAGCTGCCGAAGCGGCTGGACCTGGCACGGGATGCAGCTCGGGCGCATGACGCGGTGCCGGGGCTGATCGTGGCGAGCTGGGTGGAAGCGAAATTCAATTAGATGATCTTGGCGCGAGTGCTTTGCCTGATAGGGCCAGACCAGACCACATGCTCGTCCCGATGGCCCAGATTGTGTTTGTCAGCGAACTGACGGCGACTTTCGGTTTCTCAGTAGTAGCGTGCTCTGTATTCATATGGTGCTCCTTTCCTTTCGTTGTTGATAGCGCAACGGCGGAAGCCAAAGCCCAGAGGGCGATGAAGGTTAGAAGGCCACCGAGACAGAGCAGGTGAAGGGGAATCGAACCCCAACCCACCAGACCTATCAGGCAAAGCACTCGCGTGCTTAGAAATGGCATTTCCCAATCCGTCGTTCAAGAAGCCTCAAGACGCGATGAATGTCGCGGTCGGCCCAGAGGATGGAAGCTGATCGAAAATGCCCCCCCCGCGAATCCATCCTCGCCGCGCTGCACGCGCGGCTCTCGGCCTTGCCCGCCACCGCCCTGCGCGGTGACGTGCTGCCGGAACGCGTCCCCGCCGCAGGCCTGCTGATCCTGCGCGACGGCGAGCCGGGGGAGCCGGAGGTGACGCTGTCGCCACTGCGCTACCACTACCAGCACCGCGCCGAGATCGAAGCGGTTGTGCAGGGTGCGGCCCGTGACGCTGCCTTCGACACCCTCTGCGCGAGCATCGGCGCGGCGATCGCTGCCGACCGCACGTTGGGCGGGCTCTGCGACTGGGTCGAGGCGGAAGCACCGCGCCCGGTCGATCTTCCGATTGAGGGTGCCGCAAGCCTGAAGGCGGCGGTGATCCCGGTCGTCCTGCATTATTCCACGGCCGACCCGCTCGGCTGAACCCCTTCACCAAAGGAGAACACGATGGCACGAGCTCATGGGGCGCGGGCGCAAATGGCGCTTGCGTTCGAGACCGTCTATGGCACCGCGCCCGCCACGGGGTATCGGACGGTGCCGTTTGCCAGCACCACGCTTGGGTCCGAACAGCCGCTGATCGTCTCGGAACTGCTGGGCCAGGGGCGCGACCCGCTGGCCCCGATCAAGGACGCGGTCACCGCCGACGGCGATGTGGTTGTGCCGATCGACGTCGAGAACTTCGGCCTGTGGCTGAAGGCGGCCTTCGGTCAGCCCACGACCACCGGCACCACCCCCAAGACCCACACCTTCCAGTCCGGCAACTGGACGCTGCCGAGCATGGCCATCGAGACGGCCATGCCGGAGGTGCCGCGCTATGCCATGTACACCGGCTGCGTCTGCGACCAGCTGTCGTGGCAGATGGCGCGCTCTGGCCTGTTGACAGCCACCGCCCGGCTGGTGGCTCAGCCCCGTCGTATTCGGCACGCCGGAAGTGGTGATGCTGGACCTGCCGCAGATCAGCGAAGACCAGCCCGCCCATCGCCCCCTGATCGCCGCCCACGCCAGCCCCTGGCCGGGGGAGATCGCGGTATTCCGAAGCGCATCTACGGATGGCTTCAACCTCGTGACCACATTCGGCAGTCGGGCGCGGATCGGCACGCTGGCCTTCGACTTCTTTCCGGGGCCGACCTCGCGCTTCGATCTCGGCAACGCGCTGGTGGTCGATCTGCTCACCGGCACGCTGGAAAGCGTCACCGACCTGACCCTGTTCGGCGGGGCGAACGCGCTGGCCATCGAGAGCGCGCCCGGCGTCTGGGAGATCGTGCAGGCGGGCGCGGCGGAACTGCTGGCGCCAAGCCGGTATCGGCTGACCCGCCTGCTGCGGGGCCAGCGCGGCACCGAGGGCGCGATGGGCGACCCAACTCCCGCCGGCGCGCGGGTCGTCGTGCTGGACGCTTCGCTGGCGTCCCTGCCGATCGCCGAGGCTGATCTCGGGCTTCCGTGGAACTGGCGCATCGGCCCCGCCGCGCGATCCGTCAGCGACGCAAGCTACACCGCGCTGGCCTTCACGCCAGCAGGTCGCGGCCTTGTACCCTTCGCCCCGGTTCATGTCGCGCAGCCATGGCGAACGGCCCGCA
>JBKBRG010000242.1:0-4702 GCA_046292325.1 Tabrizicola sp. | reverse complement strand
GATCCTCGGCCGTGATGTCGCCGCTTGCCGCGACATGGACCCGGTCCCGCGCCATCGCCGCCTTGTGGGCGGCCACCACATCCGCGCGCGTCAGGGCCGTCACCGTCTCGATGGTGCCGTCGCCTGTCGAGGCATAGGGATGGTCGCCGAAGGCCATGGCATCGAATTTCTCTGCGGCAATGGTGCCCGGGTCCTTCGCGTTCGAGCGCAGGTTCGACAGGACCTGTTCGCGCACCCGGTCCAGCGCATCCTGGTCGAAACGCGGGTTGACCAGCGCCTCGCGCAACAGATCGACCACCTGGTCGCGGTTCTCGGTCAGGAACTTCACCGAGACCGACACCGAATCGCTGCCGGCATCGAAGCGGATGTCCGCCGCCAGCGCCTCGCGCGCCTCGGCGAAGGCGCGGCTGTCCATCTCGCCCGCACCTTCCTCCAGCGTCGCCGTCATCAGGTTGACCGCCCCACGCTTGCCCGGCGCATCCAGCGAGGTGCCGCCCTTGAACTGGATCTCCAGCGCGGCAAAGGGAAGGTTGTGGTCCTCGACCAGCCAGGCGGTGATGCCGCCGGGGGAGACGACCTCGCGGATCGGGATCTCGGCCCTGGCCGGCAGCGCGACGGCAAGGAACGCAAGCAGGACTGCGCGGATCATGGCATGACCTCTCCTTCCGCGGCGGGCCGGGTCAACCAGCCCGTCACCGCGTTGCGCCGGTCCAGCACCAGACGCGCGGCCGCCATCACGTCCGCCTCGCTGACCGCGGCCAGTGCCTCGTCCCAGCCCTCGATGTCCGCCACCGTCAGCCCGACACTCAGCCCCTCACCATAGCGGTGCGCAAGGTTCTCCACGCTGTCGCGGGCATAGATCTCGCCCGCGCGAACCTGGGTCCGGATCCGCTCCAGAGCCGCAGGATCGGGGCCGGTCTTCAGGAAATCCGCCAGCACCCGGTCAAGATCGGCCTCCACCGCCTCCAGGCTGATGCCCGGGGCGGGCACCACCGCCAGACCGAAGGTGGCATCGTCGATGCTGGTGCCGTCGTAGAAGGCCGAGGTATAGACCGCCACCTTCCTGTCGAACTGCAAGGCCCGCGCCAGGACCGAGGTCTGGCCGTTTCCGCCCAGAAGCTCGGCCAGCACGGTCAGCGCCGCGGCCGTCTTCTGGTCGCCCGGATCGCGTTCGGGGGCCAGGTAGGTGCGGAAGACGTAGGGGTCCGAAACCCTCTCGTCCGCCAGCGAGAGCCGGCGCTCGGCCAGGTGTGGCGGTTCCTGCGGGCGCAGGCGCGGGCCGATGCCGTCCGAGGGCTTCAGCGGGCCGTAATGGCGCTGGGCCAGTTCGCGCACCCGTTCGGGCGTCACGTCGCCGGCGACGATCAAGGTCGCATTGTTCGGCGCATAGAAGCGTTGGTAATGGCTCAGCGCGTCGGCGCGCGACAGGGCCTCCATCTCGTGCCGCCAGCCGATCACCGGAATGCCGTAGGGGCTGTTCTGGAACTGCGCCGCCCGCATCTGTTCGATCAGAAGCGCGCTGGGGTCGCTGTCGGTGCGCTGGGCGCGTTCCTCGAGGATGACCTGACGCTCGGTCGCCACGTCCTCCTCGGTCAGGCGCAGGTTCCGCATGCGGTCGGCCTCCATCTCCATCACCAGGTCCAGCCGATCGGCGGCGATGCGCTGGAAATAGGCCGTGTAATCCCAGGACGTGAAGGCGTTGTCGTCGCCGCCCTGTGCCTCGACGATGCTGGAAAAGGCATTGGGCGGGACCTTCTCGGTGCCCTTGAACATCAGATGTTCCAGGAAATGGGTGATGCCGGAATGGCCCGGAGGCTCGTCCGCAGCGCCCACGCGATACCAGATCATCTGCACCACGACCGGGGCGCGGTGATCCTCGATCACCACCACGTCCAGCCCGTTTTCGAGCGAAAAGGTCGTGACCGGCACCTCTGCCGCAGCGGGCAAGGCCAGGGTCAGCGCCAGGGCAAGGCCGGTGCCAGTTCGTCCGAGCATCCGCTCCTCCGCTTCAGGTCTTGCGGGTGAACCTGCGATGCGGCGGTTGCACAATCAAGCCCGGGCCATCGGGACCAACGCGCTTGTTACCGCTCGCCCGGCTTGGCGGGCGGCGCCGAGGGGTTGCGCACGCCGAGCGCCCGCCAGCGGGCCAGTTCGGCCTGCTGGTCCAGCCGCTGGTCGCGGTAGGCCTTGTAATACACGTTGACCCTGAAAAGCCGCTCCAGCAGGCGGCCGTTGTTGTCGCGCCGCCACTCCAGATCCTCGGCTGCCAGCGTGGCGCGGATGCCGCCATCGACGCCGAAGCGGGCGGCATGGGCATAAAGCGCCGAATCCGCGGCCGGGATGCCGCCCGCGGCCGATGGCTTGCCGCCAAGGGCGATCACCGCTTCGGCTTCGGGGTCAGGGTCGGCGCGGTTGAAGCCGCCTGGGGTGGGTTCCGGAAGCTCGGCCAGATTTTCCGGCATTTCCAATGGCTTTGGCGGCACGATGGCAAACTCGTCCGGTCCGGAGCCAGAGCGCAGGTTCATCAGCTTGGGATCGCCATTGCCGCCGCAGGCCGCCAGCGAGATCATCGTCGCAACCGCGATGACCGCCCTGCCTTTCCGTGCCCGCATACCCGCCTCCGCAACCGTCTTTTGCTCGTCTTAGCCTAAAGCCGTGCGGTCGTCACGCCCGATTAGCGCGGCTTGCGCCCGGGTTTGCCGTCTGTTGCAGCATCCTTCGCCTCGCCCCTGGCAAAGGCCACCAGCCCGGCCGCACCCGCAAAGATCGCGATGTCGGCGACGTTGAAGGCAAAGGGGTTCTCGATCCCGCAGCAGGACATGTTCAGGAAATCCGCCACCGCGCCGTAAAGCACCCGGTCGATGACGTTGCCCAGGGCGCCACCGATCAGAAGCCCGCCCGATAGCTGGGCCTTCCAGTTGCCACCTTCGCGCCGCATCCACCAGACAACCCAGGCCGAGATCGCCAGCGCCAGCACGATCAGACCCCAGCGCGCCAGGTCCGACCCGTGCGACAGGAGGCCGAAGTTGACCCCGTAGTTCCAGGCAATGCGGAAGTTGAGGTAGGGCGGCAGCACGTCGATCTCGTGCCGGTTGATCAGGTCCAGCCCGTGCACCACGGCCAGCTTCGTCAGCTGGTCCAGCCCGAAGGTCGCCGCAGCGGTGATCCAGAACCGCCGCATCCTAGTGCCGGAAATGCCGCTGGCCGGTAAAGACCATGGCCAGGCCCCGTTCGTCCGCCGCCGCGATCACCTCGTCGTCGCGCATCGAGCCGCCGGGCTGGATGATCGCCGTCGCCCCTGCCTCGGCCGCGGTGATCAGACCGTCGGCAAAGGGGAAGAAGGCATCCGAGGCCACGACCGAACCCTTCGTCAGGGGACCCGGCAGGCCCAGCGCCTCGGCCATGTCCTGCGCCTTGCGGGCGGCGATGCGGGTGCTGTCCACCCGGCTCATCTGGCCGGCGCCGATACCCACGGTCGCGCCGTCCTTCACATAGATGATCGCGTTCGACTTGACGTGCTTTGCCACCGTCCAGGCGAACATCAGGTCGCGCAGTTCCGCCTCGGTCGGCGCACGCCTGGTCACCACCTTCAGGTCGGAGGCCGCGACCTGCCCCGCATCCCGGTCCTGCACCAGGAACCCGCCGGCGACCTGCCTGAAGGCAAGCCCTTTCGCCTTCGGGTCGGGCAGGTCGCCCGTGGTCAGAAGCCGCAGGTTCTTCTTCGCGGCGAAGATCGCCTTCGCCTCGTCGGTCGCATCGGGGGCGATGACGACCTCGGTGAAGATCTTCACGATCTCTTGCGCCGTCGCCCCGTCCAGCACCCGGTTCAGCGCCACGATCCCGCCGAAGGCCGAGGTCTGGTCGCACTGGTAGGCCCGCAGGTAGGCCTCGGTCAGCGTCTCGGCCGTCGCCACACCGCAGGGGTTCGCATGCTTGATGATCGCGCAGGCGGGGGCCCCGTCGCCGAATTCGGCCACCAGCTCGAAGGCGGCGTCGGTGTCGTTGATGTTGTTGTAGGACAACTCCTTGCCCTGCCATTGCCGCGCCGTCGCCACGCCGGGCCGGTGACTGCCGTCCACATAGAAGGCCGCCGCCTGATGCGGATTCTCGCCATAGCGCAAGGGCTGGGCCAGCTTGCCGGCAAGGCTGCGATACCGCGGCGTCGCCTCGCCGATCTGGTCCGCAAGCCAGGTGGATACGGCGGTGTCATAGGCGGCGGTGCGGGAGTAGGCGGTCAGCGCCAGCTTCTGGCGGAACGCCATGGTGGTTGCCCCGTCATGCGCCTTCAGCTGATCGAGGAGCGCGGCGTAATCCGCCGGGTCGGTCACCACGGTGACGAAACGATGGTTCTTCGCCGCCGCCCGGATCATCGCCGGCCCGCCGATGTCGATGTTCTCGATGCAGGTCGCGTGATCCGCGCCCTTCGCAACGGTCTCTTCGAACTGGTAGAGGTTCACCACCAGCAGGTCGATCGGCTCGATCCCGTGCGCGGCCATGGCCACCAGATGCTCGTCGTCGTCACGCAGCGCCAGCAGCCCGCCATGCACGTTCGGATGCAGCGTCTTGACCCTGCCATCCATCATCTCGGGAAAGCCGGTCAGGTCGGATACGTCCCTGACCGCCAGGCCCGCCGCCCGCAGCATGCCGCTGGTCCCGCCGGTAGAGACAAGCTCCACCCCGTATCCCGCCAGTGCGCGGGCCA
>JBKBRG010000241.1:0-4715 GCA_046292325.1 Tabrizicola sp. | reverse complement strand
AGTAGAGTTCCATCCGGTGATGGACGATCTCGTAGCCCAGCTCGGCGGCGATCTCGCGTTGCAACTCCTCGATCTTCTCGGAGCGGAACTCGATGATGCGGCCCGTGTCGAGATCGACGATGTGGTCGTGATGAGGGGCGTCGGCAACCTCATACCTCGCCCCGCCGTTTTCGAGGGCGAGCCGCAGCACGACCCCTTCCCGTTCCAGGACCGAGAGGGTGCGGTAAACGGTGGCGAGCGACAGGCTGTCGTCGAGCGTCCGGGCGCGGCGGTGCAGCTCGGCCGCGTCGGGGTGATCCTCGGATTCGGTCAGCACCTTGAGCAGCGCCTCGCGCTGGCGGGTGACGCGGACGCCGGTCTCGCGGAGGGCCTGTTTCGGGGTCGGTTTCATGGCCCGGAATGGTAGCGGGCCGGGCGCGCAGGGTCAAATCCTGCCGGCATGTCCACGGTGGACAGACCCTGCCAGGCCGGTGATTTCAATGTCTTGCGGTCTGCCGCCAGGGTGGCGACAACGCCTGCCTGGGACCGGAATTCGGGGCGTTTCAAGCCGCCGCCGCGGGGGTGGCGAGGTCGGCAAGGACGCTGGCCGCGATGTCCAGCGAACGCAGGCGGGCGGCCTGGTCGTGCATCATGCAGGTGATCATCACCTCGTCCGGGCGGTGGCGGGCGATCAGCCCCGCAAGCTGCCGCCGGACGGTTTCGGGGGAGCCTACGGCGGAACAGGAAAGGGCGTGACGCGCCTGGTCGAGGATCGGGGCGGGAATCTCGCCGAGGTCATGGGTCGGTCGGGGGAGCCGGCCGGCACGACCCATGCGCAGTCGCGCGAAGGCGAGGAGTTGCGAGGAGCGCAGGAAGATTGCCTCCTCGTCGGTCGCGGCGGCAGAGACGCCGATGGCGATCATCACATGGGGTCTTGCCAGCCGGTCCGAGGGGCGGAAGCTGCGGCGGTAGATCGCCAGCGCCTCGTCAAGGTGGGTGGGCGCGAAGTGCGAGGCGAAGGCATAGGGAAGGCCGAGCCAGGCCGCGAGTTGCGCCCCGAAGGTGCTGGAGCCGAGGATCCAGACGGGAACATTGGTGCCGGTGCCGGGGATGGCCTGCACGGCGCCGGGGGTGTCGCCGAGATAGCCGATCAGTTCCTGCACGTCCTGGGGAAAGGTGTCTTCCGGCGCCATGTGGCGGCGCAGCGCGCGCGCCGTCTGCATGTCGGTGCCGGGGGCACGACCGAGGCCGCGGGCGATCCGGTCCGGGTAGAGGGTGGCGAGGGTGCCGAACTGCTCGGCGACGACGAGGGGGGAGTGGTTCGGCAGCATGACCCCGCCCGCGCCGATCCGCATGGTTTTCGTGTGACCGGCGACATGGCCGACCACAACGGCGGTTGCGGCCGAGGCGATGCCTGGCATGTTGTGGTGCTCGGCCAGCCAGTAGCGGTGGAAGCCTGCGCGTTCGGCGGCTTGCGCCAGTTCGACAGTCGAGGTCAGCGCCTGGGCGGCGGTCTGGCCTTCGGGGATCGGGGCCAGGTCGAGGAAGGAATAGTGCTGCATGACGCCTCCGGTTACCTTGAGAGGTAATCATTCCGGGGGGTGGGGCCAAGAGGTGTGGTTGGGGGCCGCATGGGGTGCGCTGTAGCGCACCCTACGCTGGGGATGGGTCCGGTGCGGGTGTTCGCGGCGGTGCGCCTGGTGGTGCGCGCGGACCGGGGGTTTCACCCCCCCGGACCCCCGTGGGATATTTGAGGAGGGAAAGCCGTGAGATTCTGCCCCTCCGCGGCTTATAGCACCACCCTCGGATAAGTGGGCTTAGGCCTGTTAAGTTCGCGCATGAAGACTTCCGTGCGAACCATTGCCTGAACCTTCTTGACCTGAGCGACGTCAGAGAATGCTCGCCGCGCAAGTTCACTTGCGCTTATGGCAGGGTCCAAGAGCGCCACCCCACACTGAAAGGCTACAGCGGCGAAGTTTGCCTCCAGTTCAAAGTAGTCTTGCGGAATGACTGAGTTGCCCTTGTCGCTAGCGACCATCATGAAATGGCGCACTGCCGTGCGGGAGTTATGTCGAAGCTGCACGTGCCCCGCCTCGTGAGCGAGGACAAAATTCGACAGCTTATCCCCATTTGAGGCGCTTGACCAAACGCCCGACTCCACCGTCAAGCGTACATTGTGGTCGAACTCCGTCACCGCCGCTTTGGGTCTGAGCGGTTGACCGGGAAGCTGATGGAAGAACTTAATCTTCCACTCGCTGCTGCCGTTGCACAGATACTGCCACACGTCGGTCATTTTGAAGAACTCGTCGTCGGCGCAATAGTCGCGCCGACAAGAGATCATTTCTTCAAAGATAGTGATCGCACGCTTAGTGGTAAGGATCAGGTCCTGCTTCATGTCCGACCCTCCTCATCAGCTGCACCCAGTCGTCGCGCCACATGACTGGCACTTCAAGCAGGACCCATTCCGGACCATTGTATAGTTCCCGCACTCGGAGCAACTATCCCCGGTGTATCCAGAAAGCTTAGCTTTGGTCCTCTGGTCGGTGGCGCCGAGGGCGAAGGTCGAGGTCGACTCCGAGAAGCCGGAGACCCTCGTCTCCGACAGGACCGCGGTCATCGGCGCGGCCATGTCGGTGCCGGTGGCCAGGCCGCCGCCGAAGGCGGTGACCCCCTGCCCGCCTTGCAGCACGGTGAATTCCTGCGGCAGGCGCTTGCGCATGTAGCCGGTCGAGGCGACCTGTTTCAGGACCTCGAGCGACTTCGAGGCGGCGACATCCGACGGTTCGGCAAAGTTGCGCTTGCCTTCCTCGTCACCCCGGCCGAGGTCGTCGAAGCTGGCGCCCTTGGGGGCGACATGGGCAAGGTCGGTGCGGTCGAGGTAGGAGATCGCCAGTTCGCGGAAGATGTAGTCGAGGATCGAGGTCGCGTTCTTGATCGAGTCGTTGCCCTGCACCATGCCGGCGGGCTCGAACCGGGTGAAGGTGAATGCCTCGACGAATTCCTCCAGCGGCACACCGTATTGCAGGCCGACCGAGACGGCGATGGCGAAGTTGTTCATCATCGCCCGGAAGCCCGCGCCTTCCTTGTGCATGTCGATGAAGATCTCGCCCAGCGAGCCGTCGGCATATTCGCCGGTGCGCAGATAGACCTTGTGGCCGCCGACGATGGCCTTCTGGGTATAACCCTTGCGGCGTTCCGGCAGTTTCTCGCGGTGGCTGCGGACGATCTCCTTGACGATCACCTTCTCGACGATCTTCTCGGCCACGACCTGGGCCTTCTCCATGACCGAGCCGCTGGCAAGCGTCTCTTCGGCCTCTTCGTCGTCCTCGATCAGTGCCGAAGCCAGCGGCTGCGACAGTTTCGAGCCGTCGCGGTAGAGCGCGTTCGCCTTGATCCCCAGCGAATGCGACAGTTCATAGGCCGCCAGCACATCCGCGATCGTGGCCGAGTTCGGCATGTTGATCGTCTTGGAGATGGCGCCCGAGATGAAGCTTTGGGCGGCGGCCATCATGGTGATGTGGCTTTCCACCGAAAGGAAGCGCTTGCCGGTCTTGCCGCAGGGGTTGGCGCAGTCGAAGACGTGGTAGTGTTCGGGCTTCAGATGCGGCGCCCCTTCCAGCGTCATGGTGCCGCAGACATGATCGTTCGCGGCGTCGATCTGGGCCTTTGTGAAGCCGAGGTGACGCAGAAGGTCGAAGGTGGGGTCGGCCAGCTTTTCCGCCGGGATGCCGAGGGTGCCCTTGCAGAAATCCTCGCCGAGGGTCCACTGGTTGAAGACGAAGCGGATGTCGAAGGCCGAAGGCAGGGCGGCCTCGATCTTCTCGATCTCGCGCGGGCCGAAGCCGTGACCGATCAGCGCGGTGTGGTTGATCGCGGGCGCCTGACCGAGCGAGCCGTGGCCGACGGCATAGGCGACGATCTCGGCGGCCTGGGCGGTGGAATAGCCGAGGGCCTCCAGCGCCGCGGGGACCGACCGGTTGATGATCTTGAAGTAGCCGCCGCCCGCGAGTTTCTTGAACTTGACGAGGGCGAAGTCGGGCTCGATGCCGGTGGTGTCGCAGTCCATGACGAGGCCGATGGTGCCGGTGGGGGCGATCACGGTCGTCTGGGCGTTGCGGTAGCCATGGGCCTCGCCGAGGCGCAGCGCCTCGTCCCAGGCGGATCTGGCAAGGGCGACAAGGCCTTGGTCCGGGCAGTTCGCGTGGTCGAGCGGCACGGCCGGGACGTTCAGCCCCTCGTAGGCGCCGGTCGCATGGGCGGCGGCACGGTGGTTGCGGATGACGCGGAGCATGTGCTCGCGGTTGCGGGCGTAGCCGGAGAAGGGGCCGAGTTCCTTGGCCATCTCTGCCGAGGTGGCGTAGGCGACACCGGTCATGATCGCGGTCAGCGCGCCGCAGAGGGCGCGGCCTTCGGGGCTGTCGTAGCCCAGGCCCATGTTCATCAGCAGGCCGCCGATGTTGGCGTAGCCGAGGCCCAGGGTGCGGAAGTCATAGGACAGCTGGGCGATTTCCTTCGACGGGAACTGCGCCATCATCACGCTGATTTCGAGCGTGACGGTCCAGAGCCGGGTGGCATGGACGTAGGCCTCGGCATCGAACCGGCCGCCCTTGTAGAAGGTCAGCAGGTTCATCGACGCCAGGTTGCAGGCCGTGTCGTCGAGGAACATGTATTCCGAGCAGGGGTTCGAGCCGCGGATCGGCCCGTCCTCGGGGCAGGTGTGCCAGGCGTTCACCGTG
>JBKBRG010000240.1:0-4720 GCA_046292325.1 Tabrizicola sp. | reverse complement strand
CCACCGGGGTTGCCACCGCGACGACCCGCGCCTTTGCCGGAATGCGCGGATCGACGGCGGTGCCCTCGGACGTGGACCCGTCCACCCTGACGAACATCTGCGGCATGGGTTGGGATTCCGGCGATGCAAACATCCAGTTCCTGCACAATGACGGATCGGGAACGGCCACGAAGATCGACCTCGGGGCCAGCTTCCCCCGCCCCACGGTGGACCGCAGCTCGCTTTACGAGATCGCGCTGTTCGCGCCGCCGGGAACGCCGCAGATCCTGCACTACGAGGTGACCGACCTGGTGTCCGGCGCCTCGGCCTCGGGCAGCGTCACGACCGACATTCCGGCCGCGACGCAGTTGCTGACGCCCTACAGCTATTTCAGCGTGGGCGGCACCTCATCGGTCATCGGCATGGCCGTCGTCAGCCACTACATCGAGAGCGACTACTGACATGACCCTGCACGTCCTGTTCACCGAAGATGGCATCCAAGGCGAGGCGTAGCAGATGGTTCTCTTCGACAATCTGCTCTTCGATCCGACCGTTTTCGACACGGGCGCTGGCGGCGAGTCGCGTGTCGGAGCAGCCGCGGGATCGGTGCCATTGTTCGGGCTGGCGAATGGTGCTGCGCCAGGCCTGGGTGAGATGGCCGGTCGCCTCGCTTTTGCTGCCAGATCTCCGAGAGCCGGGGTGCTGCTGGAGAGGAATTCCCGCGTCGGCAACGTTCTCAACCCGGCTCGGCGCGGCCAGGTCATGGAGATCGCATGATGGCTGACAGGTTCACGATCCGAAGAGGAGATCGCAGCCCTTGGATTGCCTACCAGTTCGGGATCGACCTCTCTCTCGCGACTGCGGTCACCTTCTCCCTGCGCGATGAGGCGGCAAAAGCCGTGTTCGTGGACAACGCCCCGGCGATCGTCGCGAACGGCAGTTATCGGATTGACGGAAAACTGGTGACATTGTCACCGGAGGACGGGGTTGTATTTTATGCGTGGACGGGAGAGGACACCGCAGTCGAGCGAAGGAGCTGCATGGGCCTCTTTCACATCCAATGGCCCGGCGGCCTCCAGGAGACATGGCCGAGCAAAGGCTACATTCCCGTCGAGATCGGCCCAAACTTCTGATCGTTCGGACGGCGTTAAAGGCACTTTCACTGTGGTTTTAAGCTGCTCGCTGCCCTAATGAACTCGTTGTCCTTCTATCGATCGTGGCCATCTCTATCTCTGCTCTCGGGTGGCGACCTTGGGAAGCCGGGTTCCAGGATGCCGGCAGGCCGGGCCCGTTGCTGGCACATGAGGGTATCCCGCACCTCCGTCACCCGCCAGTTATGCAACGTACACGATGTCCGTTGCATCCATTTATCCCTCTTAGCCGACACGCGTGTCATGAAAGGTTGCCGGAAGCGACCGTCAGCGTCAGCGCTCCGGAGTCGATCATCTCGAGAATGCGGCGCCAAACCGAAATCCGTTTGCTGCAAACTTTAGTGTCAAAATGTGCAAACTCTGGTGTCAAGCCACATCCGTCCCGGGAGAGTCCATGGAGTCAAGGGCTTGGCATTTCAGGCGAGCCGGCCGATCGCGCGACACGCCTGGGCAGAAAAATGCCCCCGTGCGGGGGGAGGCACGGGGGCGTGTCGGAACAGGTCCTGGCCGTTCAGGGGACAGACGGGCCGGACCGGGGCGATGGGGACAGATCGCATCTCCGGACGCGGCCAGCCTAGGATCGGGCTGAATCGGGAATGTGACAGGCCGGGTGCCCCCGCCGCAAAACCTGTGGATTACTTCCGGCGCGAGCGGATCATTCCGGTGATGTCATAGACCTGTTCGAGGATCGGCCGGGCCAGCGCGTCGGCCCGGTCGGCCCCGTCGCCGAGGATGCGGTCGATCTCGGCCGGGTCTGCCATCAGTCGGTTCATCTCGGCGGTGATGGGCGACAGCTTGGCGACGGCAAGGTCGGCAAGCGCGGGCTTGAAGGTGCCGAACTGCGCCCCGGCAAAGTCGCGGACCACCTGATCCACCGTTTGACCCGCGAGGGCTGCATAGATGTTCACGAGGTTCCGTGCCTCGGGTCGGTCCTTCAGGCCCTCGGCGGTTTCCGGCAGCGGTTCGGGGTCGGTCTTCGCCTTGCGGATCTTCTGCGCGATCATGTCGGCGCTGTCGGTCAGGTTGATCCGCGACTGGTCCGAGGGGTCGGACTTGGACATCTTCTTCGTCCCGTCGCGCAAGCTCATGACGCGGGTCGCGGCGCCTTCGATCAGCGGTTCGACCACCGGGAAGAAATCCACGCCATAGTCGTTGTTGAACTTGATCGCGATGTCGCGGGTCAGTTCCAGATGCTGCTTCTGGTCCTCGCCCACCGGAACCATGGTCGCGTGATAGGCCAGGATGTCGGCCGCCATCAGCGAGGGATAGGCAAAGAGGCCCAGGCTCGCGGCCTCGGCGTTCTTGCCGGCCTTGTCCTTCCACTGGGTCATCCGGCTCATCCAGCCCATCCGGGCGATGCAGTTGAAGATCCAGCCCAGCTCGGCATGGGCGGAAACCTGGCTCTGATTGAACAGGATCGAGCGTTTCGGGTCGATACCCGCGGCGATGAAGGCGGCCGCGCCCTCGCGGGTCTGCTGGCGGAGCTTCGCCGGATCCTGCCAGACGGTGATCGCGTGCAGATCCACCAGGCAATAGATCGTCTCGATCCCCTCGTCCTGCTTTTCCACGAAGCGCTTCAGCGCGCCGAGGTAGTTGCCCAGTGTCAGCCCGCCCGAAGGCTGGATGCCCGAGAAGATGCGGGGCTTGAAGGTTTTCGGCGTTTGGACCGCCGAAGCCTGCGAGGTCATGGGATGGCTCCATCTGGAAAATCCTGCCGGACCCGCGTAATCCAAGGGCAAACAGGCGTCAATCGGACAAGGCAGCGAGGCAGGACATGGATCAGGATTTGCACGCCCCCCCCTTGAACCCCCTGCCCTGGGTCGCCTGGGCCCTGGCCCTGCCGTTGATCGCGATGGAACTGGTCCTGTCCCTGGCCGAGGCCGGGCTGGTCGGCGGCGCTCAGGGCGTCGGCTGGCGGTTGCAGGCGGTGGAGCGGTTCGGGATGTTCCCGGAGCTTCTGAAGCTGCAATGGGAGACCGGCGGCCATCCTGCCGCAGAGCTGCACCGACTGGTCAGCTACAGCCTGGTGCATGGCGGGGTGACCCATGCCCTGTTCGCCGTGGTCATGCTGCTGGCGCTTGGCAAATGGGTGGGCGAGGTGTTCCGCTGGTGGGCGGT
Source organism: Tabrizicola sp. (assembly GCA_046292325.1). Lineage (GTDB taxonomy): Bacteria > Pseudomonadota > Alphaproteobacteria > Rhodobacterales > Rhodobacteraceae > Tabrizicola. Next base: position 1,472 of record JBKBRG010000240.1, on the reverse strand, counting down.
GCTGGCGGTGGTGCTGGGTTCTGCGGCGGTGGGGGCGGCGGCTTATGGCCTGCTGGTGCCGGGCGTCCGCTCGCCGCTGATCGGGGCCTATCCGGCGGTCTACGGGCTGATCGGGGCCTTCACCTTCATGATCTTCACCAACCTGTCGCGGGTCGGCGCGAACAAGTGGCGCGCCTTTTCGCTGATCGGGTTCCTCCTGTTCTTCCAGTTCGTCTTCGGGATGCTGTTCGGCGGCGGCTGGGACTGGGTGGCCGACGTTGCGGGCTTTGCGGCGGGGTTCCTTCTGTCGGTCGTGGTCAGCCCCGGCGGGTTCGGCCGTGTGCTGGACCAGCTGCGTCAGCGCTGAGGCCTGAGCGCCTTCAGGTCCGAGAGCCGCACCGCCTTCAGCCCGAAGGCGGCGATGGCATAGCTGGCCATTCCGATCCCGATCAGAAGGACAAGGCCCAGGATCCGCCAGCCGCGGTCCGCCAGCATCGGCTGCAAGAGGCCCCACCCGCCCCACAGCGCCGCGCCCATCAGCGCCGAGGCCAGGGCGATCCGCCAGAGACGCGCCAGGAACCGGGCGTCGAAGCGCGTCTCCTCGCCCAGACGCCGCGACCCCCGCCAGAGCTGGCCCACCATGACCCAGGCCGACAGCGTGGTGGCCCAGGCCGCGGCGGAAAAGCCGATCCAGGGCATCAGCCCGAAGGCAAGGGCCGCATTCAGCACCATGGACCATACGGCATAGCGGAACGGGCTGCGCGTGTCCTCGCGGGCGTAGAACAGGGGTTGCAGCGCCTTTTGCATCACGAAGGCGGGCAGGCCCAGACCGTAGATCGCCAGCGCCAGCGCGGTTGCGGCGGTGTCCTCGGCCCCGAAGGCGCCGCGCTGGTAGAGGACCTCGGTGATCGGAAGCGCGATGACGACAAGCGCCACGGCGGCGGGCAGGGTCAGAAGCAGCGCGAATTCCGTTCCCCGGTTGAAGGCGTCGCGCCCGCCCGCGCTGTCGCCGGCCTGTAGCCGGCGGGACAGTTCGGGCAACAGCACCGTGCCCACCGCGATCGCCACCACGCCGAGCGGCAGCTGGTAGAGCCGGTCGGCATAGACCAGCCAGGAAATCGCGCCCTCGGTCCCGGAAGCGACCTGGCGCGAAACCAGAAGGTTGATCTGCACCACCCCGCCGACCAGCAGCGCCGGCCCCATGTTGACCATCAGCCGCCGGAAATCCGGGGTCGGGCGCGGCAGGCGCAGGCGGGGGACAAAGCCGATGCGGCGGGCGGCATGAAGCGTCCAGGCCAGCTGCGCCACGCCGGTGATCGGCGTGGTCCAGGCCAGCGTCAGGCCCATGTCCCAGCCCAGCTGCGCGGCAAGCGCCATGGCGGCGATGAAGACGAGGTTCATCAGCACCGGCACCGCCCCGGCCTCGGCGAAATGGCCGTGGGCGTTCAGGATCCCGGCGAGAAGTGCGAAGAGCGAGATGAAGCCGATATAGA
>JBKBRG010000239.1:0-4739 GCA_046292325.1 Tabrizicola sp. | reverse complement strand
CTGCAACTCGCCCTGCGCATCCTCGGGCACGCGCTTGGTCAGCATCGAGGTCAGCAGCGGATGCACGAACCCTTCGGGCCCGTGCAGGATCATCAGCGCGATCACCGCGCCCAGAGAGCCGACGAAACCGTAGCCCAGCACCACCAGCGTCGCGCAGATCAACCCGAACAGCGCCACCCGCCATTCTCCGAAGCGTTTCGTGGCCGGTCCGGTCAGGAACCCCTGAAAGCCCCCCGCGATCAGCCCGAAGATCGCCAGCGTGCCCCCGACCATCGCCTCGGACCAGCCGAACTTGGCGATGCCCCAGAAGGTCCAGATCGCCGGATAGACGCTGGTGGAAAAGAAGAACAGCCCCATGACCATCACCATTGGCAGGACACCCCTGTAGGTCGCAAAGACCCGGAAGGCGCCGAAGGGGTTCGCCCGCCACACCTCGAACCTGCGGCGGTTCTCCGGTGCAAGCGATTCCGGCAGCACCAGCATCCCGTAGACGAGGTTCACCAGCGAGATCCCAGCCGCCACCCAGAACGGAACCCGTGGCCCCAGCTCTCCCAGCAGCCCCCCGATCGCCGGACCGATGACGAAGCCCACGCCGAAGGCCGCCCCCATGTAGCCATAGGCCTTGGCCCGGTCGTCGGGCGCGGTGACATCGGCGATGAAGGCCGAGGCGATGATCCAGCTCGCCCCGCAGACCCCGGCGATGATCCGCCCGGCGAACAGCCATTCCAGCGAGGGGGCCAGCGCCATCAGGATGAAGTCCATCCCAAGCCCGAAGATCGCCAGCAGAAGAAGCGGCCTGCGCCCGAAACGGTCGGCCAGGTTCCCCATCAGCGGCGCAAAGACGAACTGCGCCAGGCTGAAGGCGGCAAACATCCAGCCGCCGATCACCGCCGCCCGCGCGATGTCCACATGCCCGACATCCTCGATCAGCTTGGGCAGGACCGGCATGATCAGACCGAACCCCACCATGTCCAGAAAGACCGTGATCAGCACGAAGGTCACCGCATGACGGCTGACCGGCGGGGTCGGGGGGGCATCTGCGGCGGTGCTCATGGCCGCGGACGGTATGGGCGCCGCCGGCAACTGTCAAACGCCGCCCCCGACCCGCCCTTGCCCGTTCCCGCCCTTGCCCTTTCCCAAATACTCCACGGGAGGTCCGGAGGGTGTGAAACCCTCCGGTCCCACGGCGGTTCCCCGGCGGCCCTTCGCGGTGCTCAGCGCACCAGCCGCCCCGCCAGCCCGGGCAGATCCTCGAACCGGTCCAGAAGCGCGGCGGGGCGGAACCGCGACACCCCCGCCCCTTCCGGCCCGAAGGTGACCAGCGCCACCGGCACATCGGCCGCCACCCCGGTCTTCGCGTCCGTCTCGGTATCCCCCACCAGCATCGAGCGCGCCACCAAGCCGCCCGCCCGCTCCACCGCCGCCCGGTAGGGCAGCGGGTCGGGCTTCCTGACCGGAAGGGTATCGGCGCCCACCAGCGCGCCGAAGGCCCCCCGCACACCCAGCTCGGTCAGCAGAAGCTCTGCCAGTGCCTCCGGCTTGTTGGTGCAGATCGAGACCGCGAAGCCCAGGCCCTTCAGCGCCTCCACCGCCTCCATCGCACCGGGATAAAGCCGCGTATGGGTGGCGATCCCGGCCCGGTAGGCCTCCAGAAGGCGCGGATAGCCCGCATCGACGTCCGCCTCGCTCCACTCCAGCCCCAGCCGCTCGAATCCCAGCCGCAGCATGGCGCGGCCGCCGTGAAAGGCGGTCAGCGCGTCCGATGGCCCCAGCACCGGCCGCGGCAGCACCGCGTTCGCCGCCGCCAGCAGGTCCGCCGAGGTATCTGCCAAAGTTCCGTCCAGATCGAACACTACACAGCGCATGCGGGCCATCCTGTAACGTGGCGTGAGGAGCGGCCCCCTTGCCACCCGGTCCATGGGGGGTAAAACGGGCGCAACGATAAGGAAAGGGGCAGAATGCAGGTTTCAGTGATCGTTTTGGCCGCCGGCCAGGGCACCCGGATGAACTCCGACCTGCCCAAGGTCCTGCACCAGGTTGCCGGGGCCCCCCTCCTCCACCACGCGCTCGCCACCGCGCGCAGCCTCGAACCCGCCCGCATCGTCGTGGTCACCGGCCACGGCGGCGAGGCAGTCGCCGCCTCGGCCCGCGCCTATGACGAGACGGTGGAGACCGTGGTCCAGGATCCCCAGCTCGGCACCGCCCACGCCGTGGCCCAGGCCGCGCCGCTTCTCGCCGAGGCCGAGGGCGAGGCGATCGTGCTTTACGCCGACACCCCCCTGATCCGCGAGGACACCCTGCGCGCGATGCTCGACGCCCGTGCCCGCCATGCGGTCGTCGTCCTCGGCTTCCACGCCCGCGCCCCCGGCCGCTATGGCCGGCTCGTCACGCAGGGCGACGAACTGCTGGCGATCCGCGAATTCAAGGACGCCAGCGATGCGGAACGCGCGATCACCCTGTGCAACTCGGGCGTTGTCTGCGCCGAGGCGCGCACGCTGTTTTCGCTGATCGCCGAGGTCGGCAACGACAATGCCGCCGGCGAATACTACCTGACCGACATCGTGGAACTGGCCCGCAGGCGCGGGCTTTCGGCCGGTGTCGTCCTCTGCCCCGAGGCCGAGACGCTGGGCGCCAACACCCGCGCGCAGCTGGCCGAGGCCGAGGCCGCCTTCCAGGCCCGCGCCCGCGCGGACGCCCTGGAGAACGGCGTCACCCTGACCGCGCCGGACAGCGTGTTCTTCGCGCGCGACACCTGGGACGGCCGCGACGCGGTGATCGGCCCGAACGTGATCTTCGGCCCGGGCGTGACCGTGGAATCGGGGGCCGAGATCAAGGGCTTCTGCCATCTGGAAGGCTGCCACATCAGCCGTGGCGCCACCGTCGGCCCCTTCGCCCGCCTGCGCCCCGGCGCGGAACTGGCCGAAGATGTGCATGTCGGCAACTTCGTGGAAATCAAGAACGCCATTCTCGACGAGGGCGTGAAGGTCGGCCATCTGACCTATCTCGGCGATGCCCATGTCGGCGAACACACCAACATCGGCGCGGGCACCGTGACCTGCAACTACGACGGGGTGATGAAGCACCGCACCACCATCGGCAAGCGCGCCTTCATCGGCTCGGACACCATGCTGGTCGCCCCGGTCACCGTGGGCGACGGCGCGCTGACCGCCTCGGGGTCCGTCATCACCGAGGACGTGCCGCCCGAAGCCGTGGCCATCGGCCGCGCCCGGCAGGTCACGAAACCCGGCCTTGCCACCCGGATGTTCGAAAAGTTGAAGGCCATCAAGGCAGCGAAGGCGAAAGGTCATTAGAAATGTGCGGTATTGTAGGGGTTTTGGGCAATCACGAGGCGGCGCCACTGCTGGTCGAGGCGCTGAAGCGGCTGGAATATCGCGGCTATGATTCCGCCGGGATCGCCACGGTCAACGAGGGCCGGCTGGATCGCCGCCGGGCGGTCGGAAAGCTTGTGAATCTCTCGGACCTGCTGGTCCACAACCCGCTGCCCGGGAAAGCCGGCATCGGTCACACCCGTTGGGCCACCCACGGCGCGGCCACAGTCGGCAACGCGCACCCGCACCGCGCGGGCGGCGTGGCCGTGGTCCACAACGGCATCATCGAGAACTTCCGCGAGCTGCGCGCCGAACTGGCAGCCGACGGCTATGTCCAGGAATCCGAGACCGATACCGAAACCGTGGTGCTGCTGGTCAAGCGCGCGATGGATCGCGGCGCCTCTCCGGTCGAGGCCGCGCGCGACACGCTGTCCCGCCTGCACGGGGCCTTCGCGCTCTGTTTCCTCTTCGATGGCCAGGACGACCTGATGATCGCCGCCCGCAAGGGCTCGCCCCTGGCCATCGGCTGGGGCGAGGGCGAGATGTTCGTGGGCTCGGACGCCATCGCGCTGGCGCCGATGACCGACCGGATCACCTATCTGGAGGAAGGCGACTGGGCCGTCATCACCCGCGCGGGGGCCGAGATCTATGACGTCCGGAACCGCCGCGCCAACCGGGCCGAGACGCGGATCCATCTGGACGCGACCCGGATCGAGAAGGCCGGCTACAAGCATTTCATGGCCAAGGAGATCGCCGAACAGCCGGTGGTCATCGCCGATGCGCTGAAGCACTACACCACCGCCGATGGCGTGCTGCGCCTGCCGCAAGCCCTTGATTTCAAGGGCATAGACCGCGTGACGCTGGTCGCCTGCGGCACCGCCTCCTATGCCTGCCACGTCGCGAAATACTGGTTCGAGCAGATCGCCGGCCTGCCCGCCGACATCGACATCGCGTCCGAGTTCCGCTACCGCGACCCGGTGCTGTCGCCGGCCTCGATGGCGATCTTCGTCAGCCAGTCGGGCGAGACGGCGGACACCCTGGCAGCCCTTCGCCATGTGAAGGAAAAGGTGGCCAGGGTCGTTTCGGTCATCAACGTGCCGACCTCCTCGATCGCGCGCGAGTCGGACCTTGCGCTGCCGATCCTCGCGGGGGTCGAGGTGGGCGTCGCCTCGACCAAGGCCTTCACCTGCCAGCTGACCGTGCTGGCGCTGATGGCGCTGAAGGCGGCAGAGGACCGCGGCCGGATCGACGCGCGGGACCTTGCCGCCAGGCTGGACAGCCTGCGTGCGGTGCCGGGCCTGATGAACGCGGCGCTGGCGCTGTCCGACCCGATCGCGCGGGTGGCCGAGGATCTGGCCACGGCGCAGGACATCCTGTTCCTCGGGCGCGGCCCGATGTTCCCCCTGGCGC
>JBKBRG010000238.1:0-4791 GCA_046292325.1 Tabrizicola sp. | reverse complement strand
GAAAACCAGCTTCTCTCGATCATCACCTTCCTGCCGCTGGTCGCGGCGCTGATCCTGGCGCTGTTCATGCGCGGCGACGACGCGGCGGCCCGGCAGGGGGCGAAGTGGCTTGCGCTGTTCACCACCTCGGCGACCTTCCTGATCTCGCTGTTCGTGCTGTTCCGGTTCGATCCCTCGAACACCGGCTTCCAGTTCGTCGAGGAGCGCCAGTGGATCCTGGGTCTCAGCTACAGGATGGGGGTGGACGGCATCTCGATCCTGTTCGTGATGCTGACGACCTTCCTGATGCCGATCACGATCTATGCCTGCTGGAACGTCGAGCATCGGGTGAAGGAATACATGATCGCCTTCCTGGTGCTCGAGACGCTGATGCTGGGCGTCTTCATGGCGCTGGACCTGGTGCTGTTCTATCTGTTCTTCGAGGCCGGTCTGATTCCGATGTTCCTGATCATCGGCATCTGGGGCGGCAAGGACCGGATCTACGCGGCGTTCAAGTTCTTCCTCTACACCTTCCTCGGGTCCGTCCTGATGCTGGTCGCGATGATCGCGATGTATCTCGATGCGGGCACGACCGACATCGTCAAGCTTCTGGCGCACGACTTCGGGACCGAAGCCTTCAGCCTGTTCGGCTTCCAGGTCGTCGGCGGATTGCAGACCATGCTGTTCCTGGCCTTCTTCGCCTCCTTCGCGGTGAAGATGCCGATGTGGCCGGTGCACACCTGGCTGCCGGATGCCCACGTCCAGGCGCCGACCGCGGGCTCGGTGGTGCTGGCGGCGATCCTGCTGAAGATGGGGGGCTACGGCTTCCTGCGCTTCAGCCTGCCGATGTTCCCGGTGGGGGCCGAGGTGATGACGCCGCTCGTCCTGTGGCTGTCGGCCATCGCCATCGTCTATACCAGTCTGGTCGCGCTGGCGCAGACCGACATGAAGAAGCTGATCGCCTATTCCTCGGTCGCGCACATGGGCTACGTCACCATGGGCATCTTTGCCGCCAACCAGCAGGGCGTCGATGGCGCGATCTTCCAGATGCTGAGCCACGGCTTCATCTCGGGCGCGCTGTTCCTGTGCGTCGGCGTGATCTACGACCGGATGCACACGCGCGAGATCGACGCCTATGGCGGGCTCGTGAACCGCATGCCGGCCTATGCGCTGGTCTTCATGTTCTTCACCATGGCGAACGTGGGCCTGCCCGGCACCAGCGGCTTCGTGGGCGAGTTCCTGACGCTGATGGGCGTCTTCCAGGTCAACACCTGGGTCGCCGTGGTGGCCACCACGGGGGTGATCCTTTCTGCGGCCTATGCGCTGTGGCTCTATCGCCGCGTGGTCTTTGGCGATCTGATCAAGGTGGCGCTGAAATCGATCACCGACATGGACCGCCGCGAGAAGACCATCTTCGCCCCCCTCGTCGCCATGACGCTGGTCCTGGGCATCTACCCGAGCCTCGTGACCGACATCATCGGTCCCTCGGTCTCTGCCCTTGTCTCCGACTATCACGCTGCGCTGCCTGCCGATCCGGCGGCGCTGGCCATGCACTAGGAAGCCCGCCATGACCTCTGCAGATTTCCGCATCCTTCTGCCCGAGATCCTGCTGTCGGGCTATGCCATGGCCGCCCTGGTGGCGGCGGTCTACACGACCAGGGACAAGCTGGCCGCGACGCTGGTCTGGGCAACGGCGGGGCTTTTCGTGGCGCTCGCGCTGTATGTCGGCGTCGGCGGCACAGGGGAACGCACGGTGTTCAACGGGCTTTTCGTGGACGATCACTTCGCCCGCTTTGCCAAGGTCACGATCCTGGTCTCGGCTGCGGCAGTGCTGGTGATGAGCCAGGACTACATGACCCGCCGCGACCTTCTGCGCTTCGAATACCCCGTGCTCGTCACCCTGGCCGTGGTCGGGATGATGGTCATGGTCTCTTCGGCCGACCTCATCACGCTTTACATGGGGCTCGAACTGCAATCGCTGTCGCTCTATGTCGTTGCCGCCATGCGCCGCGACAGCGCCCGGTCCTCGGAGGCCGGCCTGAAATACTTCGTGCTGGGGGCGCTGAGCTCGGGCCTTCTCCTCTACGGGGCGTCGCTCGTCTACGGCTATGCCGGCACGACCCAGTTCGGGGGCATCCTGTCCACGGTGAAGGACGGCGTGCCGCTGGGTCTTCTGTTCGGGCTGGTCTTCATGCTGTCGGGGCTGGCCTTCAAGGTCTCGGCCGCGCCCTTCCACATGTGGACGCCGGATGTCTACGAGGGCTCGCCCACGCCGGTGACGGCATTCTTCGCCACCGCGCCCAAGGTCGCCGCCATGGCGCTGATCGCGCGGCTGGTGCAGGACGCCTTCGGCGGAGTGCCCGGGCAGTGGGGGCAGGTGCTGGCGGCGCTGGCGGTGGTCTCGATGTTCCTCGGCGCCGTCGCCGCCATCGGCCAGCGCGACATCAAGCGGCTGATGGCCTATTCCTCGATTGCCCACATGGGCTATGCGCTGATCGGCCTGTCGGTCGGGACGGCCTATGGCGTGCAGGCCACGCTCATCTACATGGCCATCTACGTCACGATGAACGTCGGCACCTTCGCCTTCATCCTGTCGATGGAACGCGACGGCCGCCCGGTTTCTGATATCGCCGGCCTGAACCAGTTCGCGAAGAAGGAACCGCTGAAGGCCCTGGCGATGCTGGTTCTCCTGTTCAGCCTGGCGGGCGTGCCGCCCATGCTGGGCTTCTTCGGCAAGTTCTACGTCCTGAAGGCCGCCGTCGATGCGGGCTGGGTCTGGCTGGCCTTGGCCGGTGCCATCGCCTCGGTGATCGGCGCCTTCTACTACCTGCGCCTCGTCTATTTCATGTATTTCGGCGCCGAGCAGGATCCGGTGGACAGCCGCATGGCGCCCGTCCAGTGGACGATGCTGGTCGCGGTCGCCGCGATCATGGTGCTGGGCGTGGTGAACCTCTTCGGCATCGAAGGTCCGGCGGCGCAGGCCGCCCAGGCGCTTGTCCGCTGAGACCGGGGCAGGGCGCATCGTCCTGCCCGAGATCGACAGCACCAATGCCGAGGGCTTCCGGCGCGCCGCCGGTCTTGCCGGCCCGACCTGGATCCTGGCCGGGCTGCAGACTGCCGGGCGCGGTCGCCGCGCGCGGCCCTGGGTCAGTCCGCGCGGCAATTTCCACGCCACGCTGGTCCTGAAACCCGCCGAGCCGCCCGAGACGGTGGCGCTGCGTTCCTTCGCCGCCGCGCTGGCGCTGCGGGATGCGCTGGTCACGCTGACCGGGTTGCCCGACAGCTTCACGCTGAAATGGCCGAACGATGTCCTGTGCCATGGCGGCAAGCTGGCCGGCATCCTGCTGGAAAGCCAGGGTCTCGGCGGCCCGGACCCGGTGCTCTGCATCGGCATCGGTGTGAACCTGATCGCCGCCCCCGACCCTGCGCAGGTCGAGACAGGGGCCGTGCCCCCCGTCTCGCTCTTGCAGGAAACCGGGTTCAAGATCACGCCCGAGACCTTCCTCGATGCCCTCGCCCCGGCCTATGCGCGCCGCGAGGCCACCTTCCGCACCGAAGGCTTCGCCCCCCTGCGCACCGAATGGCTGGCTCATGCCGCGCGGCTGGGCGAGACGATCCGCGCCCGCACCGGGACCGAGACGCGAGAGGGGCGCTTCGAGACCATCGACCCGGCCGGCAATCTGATCCTGCGCATGGCGCAAGGCGCGGTTGCCATTCCGGCGGCCGAGGTGTTCTTCTGATGTCCATGCGCTTGCTCTTTTCACAAATACTCCACGGGGGTCCGGGGGTGTGAAACCCCCGGTCTCCGGCCGAAGCCAGGAACCCGCCCATGCTGCTTGCCATCGACTGCGGCAACACGAACACCGTCTTCTCGATCTGGGACGGCACCCGCTTCATCGCCACCTGGCGCATCGCCACGGACCACAAGCGCACGGCGGACGAATATTTCGTCTGGCTCTCGACGCTGATGAACCTGACCGGGACAAAGGCCACGATCTCCGAGGCGATCGTCTCCTCAACCGTCCCGCGCGTGGTCTTCAACCTGCGCGTCCTCTGCGACCGCTACTTCAACTGCCGCCCGCTGGTGGTCGGCAAGCCCGAGTGCCGGCTGCCCGTGCCGCCGCGGGTGGATCAGGGCACCACGGTCGGCCCGGACCGGCTGGTGAACACGGTTGCCGGCCACGACCGGCACGGTGGCGACCTGATCGTGGTGGATTTCGGCACGGCGACCACCTTCGACGTGGTGGACAGCGACGGCGCCTATGTCGGAGGGGTGATCGCGCCCGGCGTCAACCTCTCGCTCGAAGCCTTGCACATGGCGGCCGCCGCGCTGCCCCATGTCGATGTGGCCCGCCCTGCGAAGGTGATCGGCACGAATACGGTGGCCTGCATGCAGTCGGGCGTGTATTGGGGCTATGTCGGCCTGATCGAGGGCATCGTCCGCGAAGTGCGGCGCGAGCGCGAGCGGCCGATGAAAGTGATCGCGACCGGCGGCCTGGCCAGCCTGTTCGCCCAGGGAACCGCACTATTTGACAGCATCGAGGACGATCTGACCATGCATGGCCTCGTCCTGATCAACGACTACAACAAGGACAAGCCATGAGCGCAAACCGCCTGATCTACCTTCCCCTTGGCGGTGCCGGCGAGATCGGCATGAACTCCTATGTCTTCGGCTACGGGCCGAAGGGGAAAGAGCGGCTGATCCTCGTCGATCTGGGCGTGACCTTTCCCGACATGGACACCTCGCCGGGGGTGGACCTGATCCTGCCCGATGTCGGCTGGCTGCACGACAAGCTTGACCGGCTGGAGGCG
>JBKBRG010000237.1:0-4796 GCA_046292325.1 Tabrizicola sp. | reverse complement strand
CGGGCCATGGGCAGCCTGATGGTCGCCGACATCACGCAGGGGGCAGGGCTGATGCCGTTCGATGCGATGAACCCGAAGGTGGATTTCGTCGTCTCGACCAGCCTGAAATGGCTGTGCGGCACGCCCGGCGCGGGGATCCTTTACGCCGACAAGGACCTGATCCCCGGCCTTGCCCCGGAGGCGCGCGGCTGGTTTTCCCAGAACAACCCCTTCTCCTGGGACCTCGACAGGTTCGACTATGCCCCCGACATCCGCCGTTTCGACACCGGAACGCCGGGATCGGTGGCCGCGCTGGCCTCGCTGCCGGCGCTGGAGTGGTTCTCCCGGCAGGACCTGACCGCGGTCGCCGCCCACAACCGCCGCCTGGTGGACCGGGTGATCGAACGGGCCGACCGGCTGGGCCTTCCGCTGCACTCTCCCCGCGAGGCCGACCGACGCGGCGGCGCGGTGATGATCCGCATGCCCGACAAGGCCGAGGCCGCGGCTTGCGTCGGCGCGCTGGGGGTCGAGGGCTATTCGGTCGATTTCCGCGGTCCGATCCTGCGGATGTCGCCGGGCTTCGTCACCGAAGAGCGCGCGGTGGATGCCGTGTTCGATCTGGTCGAAGAGGTGATGGCCCGCCGCCGCCGGCGCTTTGCCGGACAGGGAGAGAAGGCCGGCAATCCGGCCGAGGTTCTGTCGGCCCTGGCCGCCGGTCTTGCCGGCGGGGGCGTGCGGGTGGTTGACCTCAGCGCACCGCTCGGCCCCGAGACGCCGATCCTGCGCCTGCCCGAGGATCTGGCGAGGAACACCCCGAAGGTCGCCATCCACCGGATCAGCGAATACGACAGCGACGGCCCGTTCTGGGCCTGGAACTGGCTGGAGCTGGGCGAACATTCCGGCACCCATTTCGACGCGCCGCACCACTGGCTGTCGGGCCGGGACCACCCGGACGGCTTCACCGATACGCTGTCGGTGCAGCGCCTGATCGCGCCCGCGAATGTCATCGACTGTTCCGCCGAGGCCGCCGCCGACCCCGATTTCCTGCTGACCGCCGCGCATGTGAAGGCCTGGGAGGCGCAGCATGGAGAGATCGGACCGGGCGAATGGGTCCTGATGCGCACCGACTGGGACCGCCGCGCCCATGACGAGGCGCTGTTCCTGAACGAGGACCCCGACCCCCACGAGGATGGCTCGCATTCCCCCGGCCCCTCGCCCGACTGCATCGATTACCTTCTGGGCAAGGGCATCGTCGGTTGGGGCACCCAGTGCATCGGCACGGATGCGGGCATGGCCGGCAGGTTCAGCCCGCCCTTTCCGGCGCACAACTTCCTGCACCGCGACAACTGCTTTGGCCTGGCGAGCCTGTGCAACCTCGACAAGCTGCCGCCGAAGGGCGCGCTTCTGATCGCGGCGCCGCTGAAGATCAGGCAGGGCACCGGCTCGCCCGTCCGCGCGCTGGCGCTGGTGACCGGCTGAGCGCCTGGCCCATCGACTGCGCCTGCTTCCGGGCGGTCTGCGTCAAGGGTCGAGGCCGCCGACGAGCCCTGCGCGACCCACCGATGCGCGGCATTGAGGCGCGCCGCAAAACAAGCGATAAGCGCAAGATGTCCGACGATCCCCCATCCTTCCGCCAGACCCGCCGTTCGTTGCCGATCGCGCTGTTGCGCGCGCGGGAAACGGTGATGGGCCCCCTGCGGCAGATGCTGTCCGCATCCGGCGTGAACGAACAGAAGTGGCGCGTGCTGCGGGTGCTTCAGGAACGCGGGCCGCTGGAACTGAGCCAGGTCGCGGCCGAGGCGGTGCTGCTTTTGTCCAGCCTGACCCGGATGATCGGGCCGATGGTCGAGGAAGGGTTGATCACCCGCACCACCCCGCCCGAGGACCGGCGCAAGTCGATCGTGGCGATCACCCCGGCCGGGCTAGCCTTCGTCCAGGCCCATGCCGCGCAAAGCGCCGCGATCCTGGGCCGGATCGAGGCTCAGTTCGGCCATGACCGGCTGGAACAGCTTCTCGACCTGCTCGAGGACCTCCAGAAGCTCGACCTGCGCGGTCCATGACGGAAACGGTGCACGAGGCGGGAAAAACGGATCCGCTTCCGGCCCGACCTGTCGTAACACTTGTCCGCACCTGCACCAGCCCGGAGCCTTGGCCGATGATCCCGGAGCCCGCCGCCTTCCTGCGCCAGCTTTTCGATCGCGCGGTCGAGGTTGCCGACCCCATGCGATCCCTGGCCCGCTTCCTGCCGCCGAGGCCTTCGGGCCGGCTGGTCGTGGTCGGCGCGGGCAAGGCGAGCGCGCGGATGGCCGAGGCGGTCGAGGCCGCCTGGGGCCCCTGCGAGGGCCTCGTCATCACCCGCCATGGCCATGCGCGGCCCTGCCGGGGTATCGAGATCGTCGAGGCCGCCCACCCGGTGCCCGATGCGGCCGGGGTCGCGGCGACGGGCCGGATGCTGGACCTGCTGCGGGGGCTCGACGAGGGCGACTTCGTCCTGGCCCTGATCTCGGGCGGGGCCTCGGCGCTGCTCTGCGCGCCGGCCGAGGGGATGACCCTGGCCGAGAAGCAGGCGGTCAACGCGGCGCTTCTGGCCTCGGGAGCGCCGATCTCGGCGATGAACACGGTGCGCAAGCACCTCAGCCGCGTGAAGGGCGGCCAGCTGGCCGCCGCGGCCCATCCGGCGCGGATGCTGGCACTGATGATCTCGGACGTGCCGGGCGACGATCCGGCCCTGATCGGCTCGGGTCCCACGGTCGGCGATGCCAGCACGCCCGGGGACGCCCGGGCGATCCTCGACCGCTGGCGGATCGCGGTTCCGCAGGCGGCGCGTGCCGCGCTGGACCGGTCGGGGGTGGTGCCGCCGGGGGATGCCCGCCTGTCGCGGGTCGAGAACGTCATCTATGCCGCCCCCGCCCAGTCGCTGGCAGCCGCGGCCGAACTGGCCGCGCCGCTGGCCGAGGTGCGCAGCCTGGGTGACCGGCTGGAGGGTGAGGCGCGCGAGGTCGCCCATGGCCAGGCCCGGATGGCCCGCGGCATCGCGGCGGGCTTGCGCCCCGGCGACCGGCCGGTGCTGCTTCTGTCCGGGGGCGAGCTGACCGTGACCCGGCGGGGCGACGGGATCGGCGGGCCGAACGCCGAATTCTGCCTGGCGCTCGCTCTGGCGCTGGAGGGCCACCCGCGGATCCATGCGCTGGCCTGCGACACCGACGGGGTGGACGGCGCGGCCGAGGTGGCGGGCGCGGTGATCGGGCCAAAGACGCTGGACACGCTCGGCGCGGCCGAGGCGCTGGAGCGGAACGATGCCCACGGCTACTTTGCCCGCGCCGGGGCGCAGGTCGTCACCGGCCCGACCCTGACCAACGTCAACGACTTCCGCGCCATCCTGATCCTGCCGCCGGGATGAGGCCCGGCCGCCGGCGTCGCCGGCCGCCAGTCCGCGACAGCGGATAAGCGCCGCTTGCGCCCCCGGTCCCGGCCCGGTATCAGCGGTCGGCCGAAGCTCGTGCGCCGGGACCCTGTCCGCGATCGCTGGCCGGCGCATCCTTGCCCAATCCGGGAACAGGCGCGATGAGACACTTGAACCAGGGCGGTTTCAGAGCCAGCCTAGCCGCCGTCGTCGTGTTGAAGGCATGCGGGCCGATTGGATCGAATGGTGGAAAGCGTTAGGCATGTGGCCCTGTCGCAGGCAAGGGACCCGGCGCATCGGATGCCCGATGTCACGGTCTTGCTGCGGTCGCGTGCCGTTCCGGCCGGTTCATGGGCGGAAGGGCAGGGCCGGTGCGTCGTGCGTGATCCCCTGGCGCGGGCGAGTTGACGTGATGCTGCCGATCGGATGCGACAGTCTGCGGGATCTGTCCTGATGCCCATGCGATCCTGGATTCCGGCGGTCATCTCCGGCCAGCTGGCGGCGAAGCCCGCGCCGGGCCAGGAATGGGATGTGATCGTGATCGGAACCGGCATCGGCGGCGGTCTTGCCGGCCGCCGGCTGGCCGAAAGCGGGCTGTCGGTCCTGTTCATCGAGAAGGGCCCCCTTGGCTATCGCACGGAAAGCCAGGACCTTCGCGCCGATGTGGACGACTACAACGCCCGGCAGATGCGGGGCTTCTGGCCGACCAGGGTCGAGGTGCGGCTTGATGGCGGTCGGCCGCAACGCTTCTTCGCGCCGATCGGCAGCGGGGTGGGCGGCACCTCGGTCTTCTATGCCGCCGCGGCCGAGCGGCCCGAGCGGCACGACCTGGAAAGCACCGACGACATGCCGCATCCGACAGGGGGCTGGCCGGTCGGCTATGATGCCTTCGCGCCCTATTTCGACCAGGCGGCAGAGATCCTGTCGATCCGGGGTGAGGCCGAACCCGCCTCGGGCCTGCCTGCGCCTCCCTTCGCCCCGCCGCCGCTGAGCCATGCCGAGGCCTCGCTCTTCGAGGACCTGCGCAGTCTCGGGCTGCATCCCTACCGCGCGCATGAGGCCTTGCGCCGGGTGCCGGGCTGTTCGGACTGCCTCGGTCGCAAGTGCCCCTTGCCCTGCAAGATGGACGGCCGCTCGGCCGGGATCGAACCGGCGATGGAAACCGGGCGCGCGACGTTGATGGCCAACGCGTCGGTGGAGGAACTGATCGAAAGCGGCGGGCGGATCACCGAGGTCCGGGTGCGTCGATCGGGGCATGACATGGTGCTGTCGGCCCCGATCGTGGTGCTGGCAGCGGGCGCGCTGCATTCGCCGCGGATCCTCTTGGGATCGACGGGGACGCATGCGGCGGGCTGTGCCAACTCCAGCGGCTGGGTTGGGCGCGGACTGATGTTCCACCTAAGCGAGATGGTCG
>JBKBRG010000236.1:0-4811 GCA_046292325.1 Tabrizicola sp. | reverse complement strand
TGGCGAGGAATGGCAGGTCCACGGCGGGGGTTTCTACCACATCCAGAAATACCTCGTGGCGCCGGCCTCGATGCCCGACCACCTGGTCTGGTTCAAATGGGAAAGCTATGCGACCTGGCTGAGCGGCTTCGCCATGCTGGTGCTGGTCTATTACCTCGGGGCCGAGCTGTTCCTGATCGATCCGGGCGTGATGGAGCTGTCGGTCTGGCAGGCGGTGGCGATCTCGCTGGCCTCGCTGGCCTTCGGCTGGGTCGCCTACAACACGATCTGCAAGGTCTTCGTGAACGCGGATCAGAACCTGCTGATGGTGGCGCTGTTCGCGCTGCTGGTCGGGATGAGCTGGTTCTACACCCAGGTGTTCAGCGGACGGGCGGCGATGCTGCATCTGGGGGCCTTCACCGCCAGCATCATGACCGGGAACGTCTTCTTCATCATCATGCCGAACCAGCGGGTGGTGGTGGCCGACCTGAAGGCGGGGCGCAAACCCGACCCGAAATACGGCAAGATCGCCAAGCAGCGGTCCACCCACAACAACTATCTGACCCTGCCCGTGGTCTTCCTGATGCTGTCGAACCACTACCCGCTGGTCGTCGCGACCGAATGGAACTGGGTGATCGCCTCGCTGGTGTTCCTGATGGGCGTGACGATCCGGCACTGGTTCAACACGAGGCACGCTCGGAAGGGCAACCCGCACTGGACCTGGCTGGTGACGGTCCTGCTGTTCCTGGCCATCGCCTGGCTGTCCACCGCGCCGATGCGCACGGCCGAGGGCGAGGCGAAGCTTCAGGGCGCGGCGCTGGTCTATGCCTCGGCACCGGGGTTCGAGGATGTGGTGGGCATCGTCCAGGGCCGGTGCAGCATGTGCCACGCGGCCGAGCCGGGCTGGGAGGGGATCCACTGGGCGCCCAAGGGCGTGGTGCTGGAGACCGAGGCGCAGATCGCCCGCGAGGCGCGCCGCATCTACCTGCAAGCCGGTATCACCCATGCCATGCCGCCGGGCAACCTGAGTTACATGGAACCCGCAGAGCGGGCGGCGATCGTGGAGTGGTTCCGGGGGGGCGGGCGTGCATGACCCGATCTGACCGGCAAGACCTTTCGCCGAAAATTGCAGGTTCCCAAGAAGGAATGGGTCAGCCCTCGGTCCGGCTGTCGGTCTCGCGATTCCTTTCGCAGTGCCGCATCCACGGAAACTCTGGCAGCCGATCCTCGCGCCGGATGGTCCACAACTCGTAGGTCGGGCGGAAGACCAGACATCCGAGGTTGATGCCGATCTCGTCGCCGATATGGGCGCAGACCGGCGAGCCGCAGGTCGGGCAGAAGCAGCGATCGCGGTAGGGCTGAACGGTGGCGGTGAAGCGGAGCGCGCCACAGAGGCATCCGCCGGACACGCTGTCCATGTCAGTCCCCCAGCTTGGCGTGCACCTCGTCCAGATCGATCGGCCCCTTCGGCATCTTGTTGGCCGGGTTGTCGAAGTCGTAGCGGAACAGCTGGAAGTCGCGCTTGTAGATCTCCCACATCAGATGCATCGACAGGTCGTCGAAATAGGCCTCGACCGGATGGGCGCGTTTCGGCCCGTGGCCTTCGCTTTCGTTGAAGTGGGGGATCCTGGCGAGGTCGACAGGATGGCGCGTCTCGATGTTGTCCAGCACCACCTGCATGCCGGGATTGAAATCCTCGGTGAAGAAGATGTGGTTGTAGCGCCCGCCGTTGACGATGAAGGTCGAGATGTGCCCCGACATGGCCGACCAGTGGATGTCGGGCTCCATCGGTTTCTTCCAGCGGATCGTGTCGCGCGCGAAGAGGAGGAACCGGCGGAAGCTGGCGATCTGGTCGAACTCCTGCTTGCCGTCCTCGCCGCCCACCTCGATCCCGTATTTCTGGATCAAGAGCGGCACAAGGTTGCCGCGATAGCGCTTGCCGTTGCGCTGGATCCCGCAGATCTTGTCGAAGAACGAGGACAGGATGCGCGTGTAGGGGTTCCTGACGCAGGTGAAGGCAAAGACCTTGCGCGCGCGCACCGTGCGTTCGATGATCGGCTGGCTGGCTTCGAACGCCCATTTGTGCAGGCCGGTGGTCGCATCGTGGATGTCGCCGTCGAAGAAGCGACCGTGGTCGGAGTAATACATGATCTGCCCGATGGTCGAGCAGGCGCATTTCGGCACCACCCGGTAGACGACGCTTTCGCTTTCCGTCATCCAGGTTCCGGGAAAACCCATGCCAATCGTCCTTCTTCAGCCAATCCAGCCCGCGCAATCACAAACCGCGATTGCGGCAATCAAGCAGACATATTCGGGCTTTTCAAGGAAGCATCGGGCGGTCTAACCAGTCAGGGCCACCCTTCGCCGGGCAATCCCAGGACCCATGACGCAGATCGCCTTCATCCTTCTCTGCCACAAGGACCCGGAGGGCGTGATCGCCCAGACCCTGCGGCTGACAGAGGTCGGAGATTGCGTCTCGATCCATTTCGATGCGCGGTCCTCGCAGGCGGACCATGCCCGTATCCGGACGGCGCTTGCGGGCAACCCGCGGGTCACCTTCGCGCGCCGGCGCCTGCGCTGCGGCTGGGGGGAATGGAGCCTGGTGGCCGCCACGCTGGAGGCCGTGCGCGCGGCGCTGGCCGATTTTCCGGGGGCCACGCATTTCTACATGCTGTCCGGCGACTGCATGCCGATCAAGACGGCGGAATTCGCGCATGCCTTCCTGGAACGCGAGGACGCCGACTATATCGAAAGTTTCGATTTCTTCGGATCGGACTGGATCAAGACCGGGATCAAGGAGGAACGGCTGATCTACCGCCACTGGTTCAACGAACGCCAGCGCAAGTGGTGGTTCTACAAATCGCTGGAATTGCAACGGAAGTTCGGATTGTCGCGCTCCATCCCCGCGGATCTGAACATCCGCATCGGCAGCCAGTGGTGGTGCCTGCGCCGCCGGACGGTCGAAACGGTGCTGGAGTTCCTGACGCGCCGGCGCGACATCCCGCGCTTCTTCTCGACCACCTGGATCCCGGACGAGACCTTCTTCCAGACGCTGGTTGCCCATCTGGTGCCGGAACGCGAGATCCGCTCGCGCCCGCTGACCTTCCTGATGTTCACCGACTACGGGATGCCGGTGACCTTCCACGACGATCACCACGACCTTCTGCTGGCCCAGGGTTATCTTTTCGCCCGCAAGATCAGCCCCGAGGCGACCGTGCTGAAGCAGCGGCTTGGGGCGCTCTACTCGGAGACGGGACGCCACTTCGCCATCTCTGACGAAGGCCGGCGTCAGTTCGCCTATCTGACCTCGCGCGGGCGGGTTGGGCGGCGCTTTGCCCAGCGGTTCTGGGAAGTCGAATCCAGCATCGGCCGCAACCGGACGCTGCTGCTGGTGGCCTGCAAGAAGTGGCACGTCGCCAAGCGGCTGGTCGAAAGGGTGCGCAGCCTGACGGGCATCCCGGCGGTGGACTATCTGTTCAACGAACAGGCGACGCCCCTGCCGGACCTGGGCGGGATCGAGACCACGATGGAAAAGCGCATGCGCCACCGCCGGGCGCTGGTGCGGATGCTGTTCGAGCACTGGCAGACCGACCGGCTGCTGCTGTGCGTCGATCCGGGCAGCATCGACCTGATCCAGGACTTTGCCCAGGACCGCGCGACCCTGCGGCTGCTGGAGATCGACTGCCAGTTCAGCGACGACTATCTGGCCGGCCATGCCCGGCGGGTGGGGCTGGCCGGGCCCGAGACGCCGGTATCGGCGATGGAGCAGCTGCTGCCGACCATCCGCTATGACGTGAAGTTCGAAAGCGAACGGCTGCGCGATCTGGATCTGGCGGGGCACAGCAGGATGCGCCAGACTGCCAGCGTGGCCGAGAATGCCGCGGTGCTGGCGGCCTTCCTCGACCTCCCGGCCGCAACCGCCCGGGAGATTGCCGCAACCGAGTATCTATTCGTGGATTGACCGACATGAGCTGGACCTACGACCCGACCAACGTCTTCGCCCGAATCCTGCGCGGCGAGATTCCCAACAAGACGGTGATGGAGACTCCGCACACGCTGGTCTTTCACGACATCCATCCCCAGGCCCCGGTTCATGTCCTGGTGATCCCGAAGGGCGCCTATGTCAGCCTCGACCATTTCTCGGCCGAGGCGTCGGAAGACGAAATCGTCGATTTCCACCGCACGGTCGCCAAGGTCTGCGCGATCCTCGGGCTGTCGGGCGAGGAAGGCTTCCGCGCGATCGCCAATGCCGGGGCGAACGGGCATCAGGAGGTTCCGCATTTCCATCTGCACATCCTGGGCGGACGGCCGCTGGGCCGGATGCTGGAGCGCGTCTGATCCCGCAGGGTCCGGGCGGAGCGGCTGGCGCCGCAAGCCCGGGCCCTCGGCCCCGCGCCGGGCGCGCGCGCCCCCGGCGGACGGGGGGGGCGGCCCCCCCCAAACCCCCGCGGGATTTGGGACACGGGCCCTCGGCCGCGCGCCTGGCGCGCGCGACCGAGGCTGACGAGGGGCGCTGCCCCTCGAACTCCCCGGAGTATTTGGGCAAAGGGCAAGCAGGCACGGGAAGGGGCGCGAGGCAGCCCGGCCGCTGCGGGGCGCGCGGCCCGGTCGCGCTTCAATGCGCCTCGGCCCAGGTGCGGCCCCGCCCGGCCTCGACGGCCAGATGGACCTTCAGCGCCACGGCGGGATGGGCGGCGCCTTCCATCACCTCTTTCGCGGCGGTGGTCAGGCGGTCGGCGTCGGCCTCGGCGACCTCGAACAGAAGTTCGTCGTGGACCTGGAGAAGCATCTGCGCGTCCAGCCCCGCGATGGCGGAAGGCATGCGGATCATG
>JBKBRG010000235.1:0-4823 GCA_046292325.1 Tabrizicola sp. | reverse complement strand
CGTGCCCCTTCTGAACCCCGATCTTCCCGGCTTCACCTTCGAGACGATCCCGCAGCTCGACTACGCCTTCGATCTCAGCCAGCCCGCCCGGTTCGATCCGATGGGCCGTCTTGCCTGCCCCGATGCGCACCGGGTCGTCGGCCTCAGCCACCTTGGCCGGCCGGTCCGGGCAACCGACGAATTCCTGCTGGTGACCAACAGCCACCGCCTTGGCCGCGCCCGCCTGCAGGACCCCGCGTCAGAGCCGCAGATCACCTTCACCGATGCCGAGCGCGTCCAGTCGGTGATCGCGGCCCATCTTCAGCGTCAGGGAACGGTGGACGGCACCCATCGCCGCAACTGGCGCTTCCTGCCGATGCCCGACACCACCGTGACCGTCGCCGCCGGGGATCGGGCCGAGCGGCACCTCGCGGATATCGCTCCGCTGCGCCCGGTTCCCCTGGGAACCGGCACGGACGGTTTTGCCCACTTCCGGCTGCACCTGTGATCGGCTAAGGCATCTCCGTCCCCCGGAGAGCCAAGCCCGTGACCCCGACCTACGACGCCATCCTCTTCGACCTCGACGGCACGCTGATCGACACCGAAAGCATCGCGCTGGTCACCGGCATGGCCGCCTTCGCCGCGCATGGGCATGTGGTGGACGAAGCCTTCATGCACGGTCTGGTCGGCAAGGACGAACCGACCGCGGCGCGGATCATCCGCGAGGCGCTGCCGGGTCTGGATCTCGATGCGGTCAACCGGCACTGGCGGCAGGGTTTCAACGCCGGCGTCGAAGCGGGCCTGACGCTCAAGCCGGGCGCGCGCGACCTGCTGCCCGCGCTGTCGGCCCCCAAGGCCATCGTCACCTCTACCGGCCGCGCGGGCGCGCACCGCAAACTAGACATCGCCGGGATCGCCGAGGCCTTCACCCATGTCGTGACGCTGGACGATGTCCGCGCCCCGAAGCCCGACCCCGAACCCTATCTGCTGGCCGCCGAGCTGTTCGGCGTGTCCCCCGCGCGCTGCCTGGTGTTCGAGGACAGCGAGACCGGGGCCGAGGCCGCGCATCGCGCCGGTTGCACCGTGATCCAGGTCCCCGACATCGTGCCGAGCCAGGGCCGCTGGGCGCATCACCTGGCGCCGGACCTGATGACCGGGGCGCGCATGGCCGGGCTTCTGTAACCCTTTCATCGCAGGGCTTTGCCGGCTTGCGGCAAGGCCGCGAGGCGGAACGCAGTCATCGGCCGGCGTCAGGCCTTGCGGGCATGCAGCTCGCACAGGCAGCTGACCGGATCGCCATGATTGCGCTCGATCTCGGCATCGGGGGCCAGCCGGTCCATCGCATGGGCCAGGTCGATGTCCAGCTGCGTGAGCCCCTTCGCCGAATGGGTGGTCAGCGTCACGTCCACCACGTTGTAGCGGTTGGTCCAGTCCGGGTGGTGGTTCAGCTTCTCGGCCACCAGCGCCGCGCGGGACATGAAGCCCCAGGCCTGGCTGAACCCGGGGAATTTCCAGACCTTGCGGATCGCATCCTTGCCCGGCACGGCGGCCCATCCGGTTTCGGCCAGGGGCGGCAGGGCGGTGCGGCGGGTCTCTTCGGGCAGAAGCGGGGTCATGCCGGGGCCTCCGGGATCAGGGCATCGTCCCTGGCATTCGCGGCCTTCAGCGCGGGGCGGTCCTTCAGCCGCGCCCAATAGGCCTCGAGCACCGGGTTCGCGGGAATGGTCCGGAACTGCAGGCCCCAGCCGACCTGGCTGCCGACATAGACATCCGCCGCGGTGAACCGCCCGTCGGCGATGTAGTCGTGCTTCTCCAGATGCCCGGTCAGGGCGCGCACCACTTCCTCGAGGCTGCCGTAGCCGGTGCGCCCGGCGGCCTGCGGACCCTCGGGCACCCAGCCGAACGAGGTGTTGACGACCGCCTGTTCCAGCGGCCCCGCGCCGAAGAACAGCCAGCGGAAGAAGGCGGCCTTGTCCTCGGCCATCAGCCCCGCCTCGGGGAAGGCCGCGGCCAGATAGGCGCAGATCGCGGCGACCTCGGTCACGACCTTGCCGTCATGCACCAGCGCCGGCACCTTGCCCATCGGGTTGACCGCCAGATAGTCCGGCGCCTTCATCGGCGGACCATAGCCCAGCACCACCGTCTCGTAGGGCTTGCCCACCTCTTCCAGCATCCAGCGGGCGATCCGGCCGCGCGACATCGGGTTGGTGTATAAGGTCAGCATCGTCTGGTCTCCCTTGCGCGTCCGGCCTACTCCCGCGCCTCGCATTTGCGGAAGGGGCCGTAGGCGGTCAGCACCTCGATTTCCTCGCCGACTGCGCGGCGTTCCGCCTGCAGGTAGCGGTCCACCGCCGCGCGGAAGCTGCGGTCGGCGATCCAGTGGATCGAATGGGTCTCGACCGGCAGATAGCCGCGCGCCAGCTTGTGCTCGCCCTGCGCGCCCGCCTCGACCCGTTGCAGACCCTGCGCGATCGCCCAGTCGATCGCCTGATAGTAGCACAGTTCGAAATGCAGGCAGGGGTGATCCTCGATACAGCCCCAGTAGCGGCCATAGAGCGTGTCGCGGCCGATGAAGTTCAGCGCCCCCGCCACCGGTCGGCCGCCGTTGAAGGCGAGGACCAGCAACATGTCGTTTCGCATCGTGTCGTGGAACCGCGTGAAGGCCTCGCGGGTCAGGTAGGGCCGGCCCCATTTCCGGTTGCCGGTGTCCTGGTAGAAGGCCCAGAAGGCATCCCAGTGCCAGGGCTCGATCTGATCCCCGGTCAGGGCGCGGATCGTCAGGCCCCGGCCCTGCGCGGTCTCGCGTTCCTTGCGGATCATCTTGCGCTTGCGGCTGGAGAGGTCGGCGAGGAAGTCGTCGAAGCCGCCATATCCCCGGTTCTCCCAGTGGAACTGCTGGGTGATCCGGTGCAGCGTGCCCTCGACGCCCGCCAGCGCCTCGGCCTCCTCGGCGGTGCAGAAGGTGGCGTGCAGGGATGAGAGCCGGTTCTGCGCCGCAACCGCGATGGCGCCCTGCCAGACTGTCTGGCGGTGGGCCGGATCGCCGAGGAAGCGCCGCCCGGTGGCCGGGGTGAAGGGCACGGCGATCTGGAGTTTCGGATAGTAGCGCCCCCCGGCCCGTTCCAGCGCATCGGCCCAGCCGTGATCGAAGATATACTCGCCCTGGCTGTGGGACTTCACATAAAGGGGCGTCGCGGCGACGATCCGGCCATCCTCGCGCAGGACAAGGGGGCGGGCCTGCCAGCCGGTGCCGGGGCCGGTGGAGCCCGAAGCCTCCAGCGCCGAGAGGAAACGATGGGTGGTGAAGGGGTCGCGGGGGCGACCTTCGGCCTGTTCGGGCGCGGCGACCGCATCCCAGTCGGCGGCGGCGATCTCGGACAGGCTGTCGTGCAGGGTCAGGTCGGACATCGGCGCTCTCGGGGCGGGTGGCGGCCGGGGGTTTTGCACCCCCGGACCCCCGCAGAGTATTTGTCAAAGGGCAAGCTGTGTTGCCGCAGGAAGAGGTCAAGCCGGACGGGCGGCGAGATAGCCCTCGAAGGTCACGTTGTCGGCATGAAGGCGGGCTTGCGCCTCTTCCTCGGGCGAGCGGATCGTCCAGCACAGGATCGCCGCGCCCTGCGCCTTCAGTTCGCCCACCCGCGGGCGGGCCAGGTCGCGCGCCTCGTGGCTGATGAAGCTGGACCCGGTGGCGTCGTAATCGGGAATGCCGCGCAGCCGGTCGCAGGTCGCGGGGGGCAGGGGCGCCCAGTCCTCGGGGTCGTAGGCCGAGGTGGTCAGGCCGCGCGGCAGGTCGGGGGCAAGCCGGGCCAGATGCGCGACCGATGCCGGGTTGAAGGACATCAGCGCGACCTCGCCCCGGTAGCCCTTCAGCGCCGCCGCCGTCGCGGCCTCGAGCCGGCCGTCGGTCGGGCCCATGGTCAGCGACTGGTCCTTGATCTCGATCAGAAGCGGCACGCGGCCGGCGATCAGGTCAAGCGCCTCGGCCAGCGTGGGGATGCGGTCCTCGCCCCCGGTCAGGCGGATCCGGCCCAGCTCTGCCGCCGTGCGGGCGTGCAGCGGGCCGGTCTCGTCCGTCAGGCGGTCGAGGTCCTCGTCATGGAAGACCATCGGCACGCCGTCCGCCGAAAGCTGGAGGTCGATCTCGATGGCGTAGCCGGCCTCGACCGCGGCGCGGATCGCGGCGGGCGAGTTCTCGATCCGCCCCGCCGCCCTGTCGTGCAGGGCACGGTGGGCGACGGGAAGCCGCAGGAAAGCTTCGGGCAGGGGCGCGCGGGTCATTTCAGCGCGAAGATCGCCTCGATCTCGACAGCGACGCCGAGGGGCAGCGAGGCGGCAGAGACGGCCGAGCGGGCATGGCGGCCGGCGTCGCCGAGAACGGCGACCAGAAAGTCCGAGGCGCCGTTGATGACCTTGGGCTGGTCGGTGAAATCGGGGGTGGAGTTCACGAAGCCCACCAGCTTCACCGCCCGGTCGAGCCGGTCCCAGTCGCCGCCCACGGCCTTCTTCAGCTGGGCGAGCAGCGAGATCGCGCAGCGTTTCGCGGCCTCGGCCCCCTGTTCGAAGGACAGGTTCTCGCCCAGGCGCCCCTTGATCAGGCCGGCCTCGTTCTGGCTGATCTGGCCGGAGATGTGGACAAGGTTCCCCACCTGGACGAAGGGGACGTAGTTCGCCGCCGGGGCGGGCGCATCGGGCAGGGTGACGCCGAGGTCGGCGAGGCGCTGTTCGATCGGGTGCATGGGGGTCTCCGCTCTGGCTCGGGGCGAGGGTAGCGCGCAGGCCGCGGGTGGGCAAGGGTGGCGCTGTCCACGGTGGACAGAGCGGGCAATGCTATCGGAATCAAAGCC
>JBKBRG010000234.1:0-4826 GCA_046292325.1 Tabrizicola sp. | reverse complement strand
CGGCATCATCATGTCGGCCAGCCACAACCCCGGCGGGCCGAACGAGGATTTCGGCGTCAAGTTCAACATGCCGAACGGTGGCCCCGCACCCGAAAGCGTGACCGAGGCGATCCATCGGCGGACCACCGGCATCACCGAATACAGGATGGCCGAGGCGCAGGATGTCGATCTGGGGACCATCGGGCGGCATCAGCTGGGCGCGATGGTGGTCGATGTGGTTGACCCCGTGACCGATTATGCCGACCTGATGGAAAGCCTGTTCGACTTCCCCGCGATCCGGGCGATGTTCGCCGGCGGCTTCCGGATGCGGATGGACAGCATGTGCGCCGTCACCGGACCCTATGCCGTGGAAATCCTCGAAAACCGTCTGGGGGCGCCGAAGGGGACCTGCGTCAACGCAACCCCGTTGCCGGATTTCGGCGGCCTGCATCCCGACCCGAACCCGACCTGGGCGAAGGCGCTGATGGACGAGATGTTCGGGCCGCAGGCGCCCGATTTCGGCGCGGCCTCGGACGGCGACGGCGACCGCAACATGGTGGTGGGACGTGGGATCTATGTCTCGCCCTCCGACAGCCTGGCGGTGCTGGCGGCGAATGCCCATCTGGCGCCGGGCTACCGGGCGGGCCTGAAGGGCGTGGCGCGGTCGATGCCGACCTCGGCCGCGGCCGACCGGGTGGCGGATGCCCTGGGGATCGGGAAATACGAGACGCCGACGGGCTGGAAATTCTTCGGCAATCTCCTCGATGCCGGGCGCGCGACGATCTGCGGCGAGGAATCCTTCGGCACCGGGTCCGACCATGTGCGCGAGAAGGACGGGCTCTGGGCGATCCTTCTGTGGCTGAACATCCTTGCCGTGCGCAAGCAGTCGGTGGCCGAGATCCTGCGCGAACACTGGCGGAAATACGGGCGCAACTATTACAGCCGCCACGATTTCGAGGCGATCGAGACAGCGAAGGCGGATGCCATGTTCGCCGCCCTGCGCGGCGCGCTGGCAGACCTGCCGGGGCGGCAGATCGAGGGGATGACGGTGCAGGCGGCCGATGACTTTGCCTACACCGACCCGGTCGATGGCTCGGTCAGCCAGAAACAGGGGGTGCGGGTGCTGTTCGAGGATGGCAGCCGCATCGTCTATCGCCTCTCGGGCACAGGCACGGAAGGCGCGACCCTGCGGGTCTATCTGGAGCGTTATGCGGCCGGCCCCGGCGGCCTTGACCTCGACGCGCAAGCGGCGCTGGCCCCGGTGATCCGGGCGGCGCACCGGATCGGAAGGATTGCGGACTACACCGGAAGGACAGAGCCTGATGTCGTGACCTGACCGCAATCGGGCGTTTCCTGACCTTCAGGAGTCGTGATCTGACCAGCCTTGTCGGCCGTTTGCGACAAACCTGACACTACTGTCGAGTTTCGCGGGAGAGGGGCGGGGATGGGCGAGGTCAGGGTCAGGTCGGGACGTCAGGCGCGGCAGGCGGAACGGGCCCACAAGGGGCAGGGGCTGGGCCGCCCCTATATCGTCCGCAACATCCCGACCTATGACGTGCTGTCGGAAGAGAACCTGGTGCGGATCGAGCGCGCGGCCGACCGGGTGCTGGCCGAGACGGGGATCGAGTTCCGCGATGATCCGGTGGCGCTGGATCACTGGCGGCGGGCCGGGGCGCGGGTCGAGGGCGTGCTGGTGAAATTCGAGCCCGGCATGCTGCGCGAGATCCTGAAATCCGCGCCGTCGGAATTCACCCAGCACGCCCGCAACCCGGCCAATTCGGTGCGGATCGGCGGGCGGAACGTGGTCTTCTCGCCCGCCTATGGCAGCCCCTTCGTGATGGACCTCGACCGCGGCCGCCGCTTCGGCACCATCGAGGACTTCCGCAATTTCGTGAAACTGGCGCAGTCCAGCCCGAACTTCCACCACTCGGGCGGCACGATCTGCGAGCCGACCGACCTGGCCGTGAACAAGCGCCACCTCGACATGGTGCTGGCCCATATCGAACTCTCGGACCGGCCGTTCATGGGGTCCGTCACCGCCGAGGAGCGGTCCGAGGACAGCATCGAGATGTGCCGCATCCTGTTCGGCGCCGATTTCGTCGACCGGAACTGCGTGATCCTGGGCAATGTCAACGTGAACTCGCCGCTGGTCTGGGACGGGACGATGACGCGCAGCTTGCGGGCCTATGCCCGGGCCAATCAGGCGGCGGTGGTGGTGCCCTTCATCCTGGGCGGGGCGATGGGGCCGGTGACGAATGCGGGCGGGATCGTGCAGTCGCTGGCCGAGACGATGGCGGGCTGCGCGCTGACCCAGCT
This sequence comes from Tabrizicola sp., assembly GCA_046292325.1. GTDB lineage: Bacteria > Pseudomonadota > Alphaproteobacteria > Rhodobacterales > Rhodobacteraceae > Tabrizicola. Next base: position 2,531 of record JBKBRG010000234.1, on the reverse strand, counting down.
GGAGCGGAAGGGCGCCCCGGTCATCTTCGGCAACTTCCTGTCGTCGATGAGCCTGCGTTCGGGCAGCCCCACCTTCGGCACGCCGGAACCGGCGATCGGCAGTCAGGTGATCGGCCAGCTGGCGCGGCGGCTGAACCTGCCGCTGCGCTGTTCGGGGAACTTCACGACCTCCAAGCTGCCGGACGGGCAGGCGATGATGGAGGGCACCATGTCGATGCTGGCGGCGATCCATTGCGGGGCCAACTTCATCCTGCATTCGGCGGGGTTCCTCGATGGGCTGCTGTCGATGTCCTACGAGAAGTTCATGCTGGACGCCGACCTCTGCGGCAGCTTGCATGCCTATCTGGACGGGATCCGGATCGACGAGGACCAGCTGGCGGTCGAGGCCTTTGCCGAGGTGGGGCCGGGCAACCATTTCTTCGGCTGTTCCCACACCATGCGGCACTATGAGACGGCCTTCTGGGACAGCGATCTGTCGGACAACGAGCCCTTCGAGAAGTGGGAGGCGGCGGGGTCCACGGATGCCGCCACGCGGGCCAACCGGCTGTGGAAGACGCGGCTGGCCGAATTTCAGGCGCCGCCCCTGGACGAGGGGATCCGCGACGCCCTGCATGACTTCGTCGCCCGCAAGAAGGCCGCCGTGGCCGATGCCTGGTATTGATGTCCACGGTGGACATATCCGGATTTTATAACCACGACAATATGTTAGGCGCGGATATCAAGGATCTGGCAACTTCTGCCAGACCGGGCCCGAGCGGGCATAGGTCAGGGCCGGTCCGGGGGAGAATCCGGCCGATCCGGGCGGGGAAAGCCAGCCTTCGACGGTGACCTGACCCGCCCCCAGCGTGACGAGCGCCACATCGTTGGTGCCGGTCTTCAGCCGGGTCGAGATCGCGGTTCCGACCTGCAGGAACAGGACCCCGGCCGCGGTTTCGGCGATGCCCCTGTGCGGCATGTGGGTATGGCCGGACAGCACGATGTCGGTCCCGGCGCGGGCCAGGGCGGCGAGCGCCTGACCGGGATAGGTGATGTCTGCCGCAGTGCCGTCCGCGGCCGGAACCGGGGCGTGGTGCATCACGGCGATCCGCCAGAGGCCCGGTGCCGCCGCGGCGAAGGCTGCCGTCAGTTTCCGGACCGAGGCCGGGCGCAGAAAGCCGGATTTCCAGGCGATGGGGTTGGTCGTGTTCACGCCCTGCACCACCGCATCGGACAGAAGCGCCCGGGGTTCGAGGTCGTCGGCAAAGGCGCGGCGATAGCCGACGAAAGGGGCGAAAAGCCGGGCGGGCAGGTTGTAGAGCGGCACATCGTGGTTGCCCGGCACGCTCAGGACCTTGCCGGGCAGGCGGTCTGCGAAGGCGCGTGCCGCGCGAAACTGATCCTGACGCGCGCGCTGGGTCAGATCGCCCGAGATCACGCAGAGGTCGGGCTTCAGCCGGTGGGCCAGATCCAGAAGCGGTTCCACCAGCCGCGCATCGACCGCGCCGAAATGCGGGTCGGACAGGTGCAGGATCCGGCTCATCCGGCCAGCTTTTCCGGCGGCAGGATGACCTGCAACAGATGATCGTTCAGCCGGATCCGCAGGGGCAGGTGCATCCTCAGCTTCTCGCCGTCAAGCGCCACGGCGATGCTTCGCCGCCCGCGCACCGCGATCGCGATCCGCCGCGGGGTGGAAACGATCACGTCGCGCCCGTGGTCCACCCGCCGCCGCACCAGCCGCCAGGCCAGGCGCAGGAAGCCCAGCCGCGTCTGCTGATGTGCGAGAAACAGCACGAAGCGGTCGTCCGAGATCGCCTTTGCCCCTTCAAGCCCGAACTGGTCGAGCTGATAGGCCGAGCGGGCCACGAAGACCATGGGTGTGCGGATGCTGTGCCTGGTGTCGTCCTGATATATCTCCATCCGGTAGGGCTGCTGAAAGCGGAGGATCGTGCGCAACGAGGCGAGATGGGCCAAGAGCCGATAGCGCCCGAACCGGGCATAGACGGCCTCGCGTTCCTCGAGGATCGCCGGGTAGATGCCGATGGCGACGTTGTTCAGGAAGACACGGCCGTTCAGCGTGCCCACCCGGATGTCATGCGGCGCGCCGTCGAGGATGGCGCGGGCGGCAGCCTCGGGGTCCTCGGGCATCTTCAGGCCGCGGGCGAAGTAGTTGAAGGTGCCGAGCGGCAGGACGGCCAGCGCGACCCCGGTTCCGGCCAGCGCATGGGCAGCGCCCGCCACCGAGCCGTCGCCCCCGGCGGCCACCACGATGCGGAAGCCGTCCCGCACCGCGCGCATGGCCTCGTCCGCCGGATCGCCGGAGAAGGGGCGCAGCTCTGCCCGGTCGCCGAAGACGGCCATGGCCCGGTCAACCGCCCCCGGGTTGCGCAACGATGTCCCTGATCCCGGGTTGGCCAGCACGCAGATATCCGGTCGGTTTTCTGGCATGCGGCCCCCCTTCGGTCCCGCAGGACTTAGGTGCGAAGGCCGGTTTCTTCCAGAAGGCCCAGGCGCTTGGCCTCGTAATAATAGCCCCTGGCATACCACATGACCGC
>JBKBRG010000233.1:0-4855 GCA_046292325.1 Tabrizicola sp. | reverse complement strand
TCCCGGGCGTGGTCGAGAACGGATTGTTCATCGACATCTGCGATGTGGTGGTGATCGGCCATGGCGACGGCCGGGTCACGGTGCGCGACATCAACTCCGGCCGGGTCGAGAACGGCTCGGTCGATCTGACCGAAAGCCGCAACATCTTTGCCGATCTCGACTGACCGCGCGACCGCCCGGTAGCCGAATTGCGCCAGCGGGGGCTTTCGTTCCGGGGCAAGACCGCATAGCTCTGTCGCGCGGCAACGGCAGGGGGGCGGACATGGCCTTCGACTACGATCTCTTCGTCATCGGCGGCGGTTCCGGCGGGGTCAGGGCGGCGCGCGTCGCTTCGGGCGATCACGGCGCCAGGGTCGGCCTTGCCGAGGAAAGCCGGATGGGCGGCACCTGCGTCATCCGGGGCTGCGTGCCGAAGAAGCTGATGGTCTTCGCCAGCGCCTATCCCGAAGCCATGGCCGAGGCCCGCGAATACGGCTGGGACGTGACGGCGGGCGGCTTCGACTGGCTGCGCTTCCGCCGCCGGCTCGAGGCCGAGCTGGACCGGCTGGAAGGCGCCTATCGCGCCACGCTGAAGAACGCGGGCGTCACTGTCCATGACGAGCGCGCGGCGATCGTGGATCCGCACCGCGTCCGCCTGGCCTCGGGGAAGGAGTTCACCACGAAGCATATCCTGGTCGCCACCGGTGGCTGGCCCTTTGTGCCGGATATCCCGGGCCGCGAGCTGGCGGTCACCTCGAACGAGATGTTCCATCTGCCCGCGCTGCCCCGGCGCGCACTGGTGGTGGGCGGCGGTTACATTGCCAGCGAATTTGCCTGCATCCTGAACGGTTTGGGCGTCGAGGTCAGCCAGTATTACCGCGGCGCCCAGATCCTGCGCGGCTTTGACGACGAGGCGCGCGGCCATGTCGCCAATGCGATGCAGTCGAACGGGATCGCCATCCATTGCGGCACCGATGTGATGCGGCTGGAACGGGCGGCCTCCGGCATCCGTGCCGTGGCGACCGATGGCAGCGAACGCGAGTTCGACCTGGTCCTCTACGCCACCGGCCGCCGCCCGAACACGGCCGGTCTCGGACTGGAAGGCATCGGCATCGCCCTCGGCCGCCACGGCGAGATCCCGGTGGACGCCTACAGCCAGACCGTGGTGCCTTCGGTCTTTGCCGTGGGCGACGTGACCGGCCGCCTCAACCTGACCCCCGTCGCGATCCGCGAGGGCCATGCCTTCGCCGACACCGTCTTCGGCGCGAAGCCCACGACCTTCGACCACGAGCTCGTCGCCTCGGCGGTCTTCACCCAGCCCGAAATGGGCACGGTGGGCCTGTCCGAGGAAGCCGCGCGCGAGCGCGAGCCGATCGAGGTCTATGCCACCGCGTTCCGGCCGATGCGCACGCTCTTTGCGGGCAAGCAGGACCGGGTGATGATGAAGCTGATCGTCAGCCAGGCGACGCGGAGGGTTCTTGGCTGCCACATCGTCGCGCCCGAGGCGGGCGAAATGATCCAGCTGGCGGCGATCGCGATCCGGATGGGGGCGACGAAAGAGGATTTCGACGCCACCTGCGCGGTGCATCCCACCATGGCCGAAGAACTGGTGACGATGCGAAAACCGGTGCGGACGGCGTGAGAGGCATCCGGGACGGGTTGATTTCCGGCTGGATATGACCAGCTTAGGGAAAACGGAAAGAAGAGGTTCGGTTCAATGGCAGGAAGTGGCGGTCCCTGGGGCGGCGGTGGCGGCTCGGGTGGGGATGACCGGGGCGGCAGGGGCAACAGCGACGACGGCGAACGCCGCGGCGGTCGTCCGGGCGCGGGCGGAGGGCAGATCCCCGAGATCGACCAGCTGATGAAACGCGGCCAGGAACAGCTGCGTGTCCTGATGGGCGGGCGGGGCAACCGTGGAACGGGCGGGCCGGGCGGAGATCCGGTTGGTCCGCTGTTCACCCGGCAAGGCATCGGCCTCGGCGTTCTTGCCATCGTCGCGGTCTGGTCCTTCATGTCCTTCTACACCGTCCGGCCCGAGGAACGCTCGGTCGAGCTTTTCCTGGGCGAAAGCGCGGGGGTGGGCGATCCCGGCCTGAACTTCGCGCCATGGCCGATCGTGACCTATGAAAAGGTCCAGGTGACGGGTGAGCGGACGACCGACATCGGAACCGGTCCGGGCCGCACCGATTCCGGTCTGATGCTGACGCGCGACCAGAACATCGTGGACATCGGGTTCCAGGTGGTCTGGAACATCTCTGACCCCGAGAAATACCTGTTCAACCTGGCCGATCCCGAAGTCGCGATCCGCGCGGTCAGCGAAAGCGCCATGCGCGACATCATCGCCCGGTCGGAACTTTCGCCGATCCTGAACCGCGACCGCGGTGTCATCGCCTCGGACCTGCGCAAGGCGGTGCAGGCCACGCTCGACAGCTACAACGCGGGGATCAGCGTGATCCGTGTCAACCTTCAGGTTGCCCAGCCCCCGCGCGAGGTGATCGATGCCTTCCGCGCCGTGCAGGCGGCCCAGCAGGAACGCGACCGGCTGGAAAAGGAAGCGGATGCCTATGCAAATCAGGTGACCGCCGGCGCCCGGGGTGAGGTGGCGCGCCTGCTGGAGGCGGCCGAAGCCTACCGCGCCGAGGCCGTCAACTCGGCCCAGGGTGAGGCGGCGCGCTTCATCTCGGTCTACAACGAATATGTGAAGGCGCCCGACGTGACCCGGCGGCGCCTCTATCTGGAAACCATGGAACGGGTGTTTGGCGGCATGAACAAGGTGATCCTCGACGGCGTGGCCGGCGCCGAGGGCGGCAGTCAGGGCGTGGTGCCCTTCCTGCCCCTGAACGAGCTTGGCCGTGGGACCGCGGCGCCGGGGGCCGCAGCTGCCGGAGGGTCGAACTGATGCGGGCGATCTATCTGCTTGCCGCCTTCGTGGTGCTGCTGGTGCTGGTTCTGTCCTCGCTCTTCATCGTGGACGAACGCAAGAAGGCGCTGGTGTTGCAGTTCGGTCAGGTCGTCCAGGTCAAGGAGGATGCGGGCCTCGGCTTCAAGATCCCGTTCCTGCAGGATGTCGTGCTCTATGAGGACCGCATCCTCGGCCTCCAGACCCAGCCGATCGAAGTTACCCTTCTGTCCGACCGCCGGCTGGTGGTGGACGCATTCGCACGCTGGCGCATCGTCAATCTGATCGAATTCCGCCAGTCGGTCGGCACCGGTGGCGAGGACCGGGCGCAGCAACTGCTCGGCAACATCCTCAGCCAGGCGATCCCCGAAGTGCTGGGCAACGCGACCCAGGACCAGGTGCTCAGCCAGGATCGTGCGGGGCTGATGAACCAGATCCTGACGATCGCCAAGCGCGAGGGCGCAGCGCTGGGGATCGACGTGATCGACGTGCGCCTCACGCGCACCGACCTGCCGGAACAGAACCTCGAGGCGACCTTCGCCCGGATGCGGGCCGAACGCGACCGCGAAGCGGCCGACGAGCGCGCCCGCGGCGGCGAGGCCGCGCAGCGCGTGCGCGCGGCTGCCGACCGGACGGTGATCGAACTGACCTCCGACGCGCGGCGCCAGGCCGAGGTGATCCGTGGCGAGGCCGATGCCGAACGCAACGCCATCCTGGCGGAAGCCTACGGCCGGGATCCGGAGTTCTTCGCCTTCACCCGTTCGCTGGCGGCCTACGAGGCCAGTCTCAAGGGGGACAATTCCTCGATCGTGATGCAGCCCGACAGCGAGTTCTTCGACTATCTGCGGTCGGATCGGGGTGCGGGCGCGGCTCCGGCGGCGCCGCCGGCACCGTGAACGAGCCTTTCCTGGCACTGGGTCTGGTGCTGGCGGTCGAGGGGCTGGTGCTGGCACTGGCCCCTCGGCGCGTAGAGGATGCCTTGCAGCTGATCGCGTCGCTGTCGCCGGATCGCCGCCGGATGATCGGGCTTGGCGCCCTCGCCATCGGGGTTCTGGTGGTCTGGCTGGCGAAATCGTCCTGACGGGCGTCCGGGCGTGGCTGTCGTGTTCACATCCCTTTGAAACAGCGCGACGGGGTTTGCATTGCGAACCCCTTTCCCTAACTGTTTGTTCAGCAGTGACGGGCGAGGGGCCGACCGACCCCTCCCTCCCCCCAAGGATCCGATGAACAGGAGTTCCCAACGTGCCCGATCTTACGCCTTCCATCCGCGCTGCCCTGCGGTCCAGCACGCTTCTGGCGCTGGTTCTGGGCTTTGGACTGAGCGTTGCCCCCGCCAGCGAAGTGCAGGCCTTCGGGGCGCCCGAAAGCTTTGCCGAGCTGGCCCAGAAGGTCAGCCCCGCCGTGGTGAACATCACCACCAGTGCAATGGTCGCCGCGCCGGCCGACGGGATGCCCATGGTTCCCGAGGGCAGCCCCTTCGAGGATTTCTTCAAGGATTTCGGCGGTCCGGGACCGCGCGGCCCGCAGCGGTCCGAGGCATTGGGGTCCGGCTTCGTCATCAGCGAGGACGGCTATATCGTCACCAACAACCATGTGATCGAGGGCGCTGACGAGATCACCATCGAGTTCTTCTCCGGCGACAAGCTGAAGGCAAAGCTGGTTGGCACGGACCCCAAGACCGACATCGCTCTGCTGAAGGTGGAAAGCGACAAGCCGCTGGACTTCGTCACCTTCGGCAACTCCGACCTGATGCGGGTGGGCGACTGGGTCATGGCGATGGGCAACCCGCTGGGCCAGGGCTTCTCGGTCAGCGCCGGCATCGTCTCGGCCCGCGGGCGCGAGCTTCAGGGGTCCTACGACGACTACATCCAGACCGACGCGGCGATCAACCGGGGCAACTCGGGCGGGCCGCTGTTCAACATGGACGGGCAGGTGATCGGGGTGAACACCGCGATCCTGTCGCCGAACGGCGGGTCG
>JBKBRG010000232.1:0-4863 GCA_046292325.1 Tabrizicola sp. | reverse complement strand
AGGAAGGCGGCCATGCCCTCCTTCTGGTCCTCGGTGGCGAACATCGCGTGGAACATGCGGCGCTCGAACAGAAGGCCCTCGGACAAGGGCGTCTCCTGCGCGCGGTTGACACATTCCTTGACCACCATCGCGGTGACGGCCGATTTCTCGACGATCTTCTGCGCGGCCTTCATCGTCTCTTCGATCAGCGCCTTGGCGGGCACGATCCGGCTGACCAGGCCGCAGCGTTCCGCCTCGGCCGCGTCCATGAAGCGGCCGGTCAGGTGCATGTCCATCGACTTCGACTTGCCCACAGCGCGGGTCAGCCGCTGCGTGCCACCCATGCCGGCGACGATCCCGAGGTTGATCTCGGGCTGGCCGAACTTGGCGGTGTCGGCGGCGATGATGAAATCGGCCAGCATCGCCAGCTCGCAGCCCCCGCCAAGGCAATAGCCCGCCACCGCCGCGATGATCGGCTTGCGGGCGCGGGCGATCACCGCCGCCTCCGGCCCGAAAAGATCGTCGAAAAAGACGTCGATGAAGCTCTTCTCGGCCATCTCCTTGACATCCGCCCCCGCGGCGAAGGCCTTTTCCGACCCGGTGATGACGATGCAGCGCACCTTGTCATTGGCTTCCGCCGCCGTCACCGCCGCCGCCAGTTCCCGCATCAGCGTCTGGTTCAGGGCGTTCATCGCTTGGGGACGGTTCAGCCGGATCAGCGAGACATAGTCCTCGGTCTCGACGATCAGCGTTTCATAGGCCATCGCGGCCTCCTTCGTGGCAGAGTTGCTGGGACTCCTAGCACCAAACGGCGCGATGGCAAGTCACCTCTGGCAGGCGGGGCACCAGAAAGAGGACCGTCCCGACTGCACGCTGCGGGTCACCGTGCCAGGGCAGCCGGGTGTCTCGCAAGGCTCGCCCTCCCGGTCATAAACCTGAAAATGCTTGGAAAAATAGCCAAGCTCGCCATTGGCCTGCCGAAAGTCGCGCAGGCTGGATCCGCCCGCCTCGATCGCCTCGGCCAGCACCTCGCGGATGGTCGGGACAAGCGCGCGGACCTGCGCTTCCGCCAGGTCACCTGCCAGCCGCAGCGGACTGATCCGCGCGCGGTAGAGCGTTTCCGCGACGTAGATGTTGCCCAGTCCCGCCACGATCCGCTGATCCAGAAGCGCGGCCTTGATCGGCGTCCTGCGGCCTTTCAGGCGGCCGGCGAGATAGGGTTCGTTGAAGTCGTTGCCGAAGGGTTCGGGGCCGAGGTCCTTCAGCAGCATGTGGTCGGCGGCCCGGTCGGTCGGCATCAGGTCCATCGCACCGAAGCGACGGGCGTCGTTGAAGGTGATCCGCGCGCCGCTGCCCATGTGCAGCACCACATGATCGTGTTTCTGCGGCGCGGGATGCTCGTGGTGGAAGGCGCCGATCTGCGCGCCCGAGACCAGCATCCGCCCCGACATGCCCAGATGCACCAGAAGCGTCTCGCCGCTGTCGAGATCGGCCAGCAGGTATTTCGACCGCCGCCGCAGCGCCGTCACGCGGCGGCCCGTCAGCCGCTCGGCCATCCGGTCGGGCAGCGGCCAGCGCAGATCGGGGCGGTTGACCTCGGCGCGGGCGATCACGGCGCCTTCCATGACCGGCAGAAGGCCGCGGCGGACGGTTTCGACTTCGGGCAGTTCGGGCATTCGGACCTCGCGCAGGGCGACCCCTGCCTTTTCCCGCAATGCGGCGTAGCCCACAACCTGCTTGTGCGCCCCCTTCACCGCGCGGCCAGGACGGGACAGGGCGCCGAGCCATTGCTGCCGCCCTTGTCTCCGCACTTGTCTCCGCCCTTGCCACCGCCCTTGTCCTTCCCTGCGGCAGTTTGCGGTTTCCCTTCGCCGGGTTCGGGCGCTATATCCCCGGCGAACGGCAACTTTCGGGCGGCTCCGCATGACCGGCGACAAGACCACGCACTTCGGCTTTCAGGACGTCCCCGAGGCCGAGAAGGCCGGACTGGTGCATGGCGTCTTCAGCCGCGTGGCCTCGAAATACGACCTGATGAACGATGCGATGTCGCTGGGCATCCACCGGCTGTGGAAGGACGCGATGATGGACTGGCTGGCCCCCCGCCCCGGCCAGCGGCTGCTGGACGTGGCCGGCGGCACCGGCGACGTGGCGTTCCGGTTCCTGAAACGCGCGCCCGGCGCCCAGGCCGTCGTCTGCGACATGACCGAGCCGATGCTGATCGAAGGCCGCAAGCGGGCCGAGGCGGAAAGCCTGGCGCACAGCCTGGACTGGGTGGTGGGCGACGCGATGGCGCTGCCCTTCCCGGACAACAGCTTCGACGTCTACACGATCTCCTTCGGGATCCGGAACGTGACCCGCATCCCCGATGCGCTGTCCGAGGCCTTCCGCGTGCTGAAACGCGGCGGGCGGCTGATGGTGCTGGAATTCAGCCAGATCCCGAACGACCTGATGCAGAAGGTCTATGACCTTTATTCCTTCAACGTGATCCCCGTGATGGGCCAGGTGATCGCAGGCGACAGGGCCAGCTATCAGTATCTTGTCGAATCCATTCGCAGATTCCCGGACCAGGATACCTTTGCCGGCATGATCCGCGCCGCCGGCTTCGATCAGGTGAAGTATCGGAACCTCACCATGGGCATCGCGGCCCTGCATTCCGGCTGGAAACTGTGAAGGGCCCGCACAACATCATCCGCCTGATCCGGACCGGCGCGACGCTGGAACGCACCGGCGCCATGGACGTGGTGCTGGAAGCCTTCCGCGCGCCGCCCCGGCTGCGCTTTGCCGCGCGGATGCTGGGCTGGCCGTTCAAGTGGCTGGGCCTGAAGGGCGACCCCGCGCTGCCGCCCGCCACCCGGGCGCTGACCGCGCTCGGCCCGGCCTACATCAAGTTCGGCCAGGTGCTTTCCACCCGTCCCGACATCGTGGGCGAGGAGCTGGCCGACCAGCTCAGGTATCTTCAGGACAAGCTGCCGCCCTTCCCGACCGAGACCGCCAGGAAGATGATCGAGGCGGAACTCGAGGTGCCGGTCTCCGACCTGTTTTCGGACTTCTCCGAACCCGTCGCTGCCGCCTCGATCGCCCAGGTCCACCGGGCGCGGCTGGCCGATACCGGCGAGGAGGTCGCGGTGAAGGTGCTGCGCCCCGGCATCGAACGCGCCTTCCGCAAGGACATCGACGCCTTCTACCTGGCCGCCCGCTGGATCGAGCGGCTTGCGCCTTTCTCCCGCCGCCTGCGCCCGGTGGACGTGATCGCCCATTTCGAAGGCGTGGTGATGGGAGAGCTGGACCTGCGGCTGGAAAGTTCGTCCGCCGCCGAGTTCGCCGCGAACACCGCCCAGGACGAAGGCTTCCAGGTGCCGAAGCCGCACTGGTTCCTGTCGTCGCGCAACGTGATGACGCTGGGCTGGGCGGAAGGGATCGGGCTGAACGATCTCGAGGCGATCGAGGCCGCCGGACACGATCGCCGGGTGCTGGGAACCCGCGTGTTGCAACTGTTCCTGAACCACGCGCTGCGCGACGGCTTCTTCCATGCCGACATGCACCAGGGCAACCTGAAGGTCGCGGCGAACGGCGACATCATCGCCTATGACTTCGGCATCATGGGCCGGATCGACGAATATACCCGCCGGGTCTATGCCGAGATCCTGATGGGCTTCATCCGCAAGGATTACCGCCGCGTCGCCGAAGTGCATTTCGAGGCGGGCTATGTCCCGGCAGACCGCGACATCGACGAATTCGCCCGCGCCCTGCGCGCGGTGGGCGAGCCGATCTTCGGCATGGACGCCAGCCGCATCTCGATGGCCCGCCTCCTCGCCTATCTCTTCGAGGTGACCGAACGCTTCGGGATGGAGACACGGACCGAACTGATCCTCCTGCAACGCACGATGGTCGTGGTCGAAGGCGTGGCGCGGTCGCTGGATCCGCACATCAACATCTGGCAGGTCGCCAGCCCCATCGTCGAACGCTACATCCGCGAAAACGTCGGCCCCAGGGCCGTGCTGCGCGATCTGGTCAAGACCGCGCGGGTGCTGGCGCGCTTCGGCCCGAAGCTGCCCGGCCTGGTCGAGGCGCAACTCATCCGCGCCGGGAACCCCGCCACCCTGCCCCCGCGCCAGCAATCCTCGCTGCGCTGGCTGATCTGGCCCGCGCTGGCGGCGCTGGCCTTCGCCGCGGGCTGGCTGGCACGGACGATTGTCTGACCCGAGGCCGCCTCAGTAGCCGCCCGGCCCAGCCTGGCCCTCGCGCCCGCCGGTCAGCTTGCGGAAACCCGCGACAGCCGCGGCGGCGGCGGCCGACAGGAACCTGGTGTCGCCGCCCACCGTGGTCATGTCGAAGCCCCAGCCGATGGCGCGGGCGGCATAGTCGGGCGTCCCGCAATGCAGCGCGGCGCGCAGGCCGTTCCGCTTGCAGGCGGCAAGGATCGCCCGGAAGGCCTCCTGCATCTCGGGCTCTTCCCGGTCCATGCCGGGGGCAAGCCGCCCGGCCGACAGCGAGATCGACAGGTCCGCCGGGCCGACGTAGATCCCGTCCAGCCCCGGTGTGGCGGTAATGGCGTCGAGGTTGGCCATGGCTTCGGCGGTCTCGATCATGGCGAAGGCCAGGACGTTGGCATTGGCCTGCGCGGCGTAGTCCCCCTGCGCCGCGAAGGCCGCCCGCGTCGGGCCGAAGCTGCGCACGCCCAGCGGCGGATAGCGCAGGTAGCTGACAAACCGCGCGGCCTCCTCGGCAGTGTTCACCATCGGGCAGATGATGCCCTGCGCGCCCGCGTCCAGCGCCTTCATGATGATGCCCGGCTCCAGCCAGGGCACGCGCGCCAGCAGCACCGCGCCCGAAGCCCGCATCGCCTGCAACATCGGCAGAAGGTCGGAATAATCCAGGGCGCCG
>JBKBRG010000231.1:0-4872 GCA_046292325.1 Tabrizicola sp. | reverse complement strand
CAAAAGGGCAAATGCGCTTGCTCTTTTCCAAATACTCTCGGGGGGTCTGGGGGGCGAAGCGCCCCCAAGGACCCGAGGAGGAGGCGCAGGCCGACGACGAGACAGGAGGCTTGCGCGTCAGCGCGCCTTCTGAAACGCGCCGCGACCCGCGCGAAGGTCAGCCGATCAGCGCCTTGACCCTGGCGGTGAAATCCTCGCCACGCTTCTCGAAGTTCGGATACTGGTCGAAGCTTGCCGCTGCCGGGGCCAGCAGCACCACCTCGCCAGGCTGCGCCTCCGCGGCGGCGCGGGCGACGGCGCGCTCCATCGTCTCGCAGATCTCGTGCGGGGTCTGACCGATCTGCAAGGCGAAGTCGCGGGCGGAATGACCGATGAGATAGGCCTTCACCACCGAGCCCAAGCAGGGCGCGAGCGCGGCGATGCCGCCCTCCTTGCCCAGCCCCCCGGCGATCCAGCGGATCTTCGGGAAGGCTTGCAGCGCCTTCGCGGCGCTGTCCACGTTCGTCGCCTTCGAGTCGTTCACGAACCGCACCCCGCCGCGTTCGCCCACCAGCTGGCTGCGGTGCGGCAGGCCCGCGAAGGAATGCAGCGCCCCCTCGATCAGCTTCGGCGCGATCCCGAGCGCGCGGCAGGCGGCATAGGCCGCGCAGGCGTTCTGGTGATTGTGCGCCCCCGGCAGGCCCTTCACCTCGCGCAGGTCGATCGACGCCACCTGCCGCCCCTTGCGCCATTCCGCCAGGAACCCCTTGCGGGCAAAGACCGACCAGCCGAAGCCCTCCAGCTTCTGCCCCGAGGAGACCCGGATCACCCGGTCATCCCCCGTCCCCTGCGCCAGCGCGCCCGCCAGATACCGCCCCTCGACCTCGTCCACCCCGACCACGGCGCGGTCCGGCCCGCCGAGCGTGAACAGCCGCGCCTTGGCCGCGAAATAGCCGCCCATGCCGCCGTGGCGGTCCAGATGGTCGGGCGAGAGGTTGGTGAAGACCGCCACATCCGGCGTCAGCGCCCGGGCAAGTTCCGTCTGGTAGGACGACAGTTCCAGAACCACCACCTCGCCGTCGCCCGGCGGGTCGATCGACAGCACGCCCTTGCCGATGTTTCCGGCCATCTGCGTCGGCTTCCCGGCCGCCTGCAGGATATGGTGGATCAGCGCCGTCGTCGTCGACTTGCCGTTCGATCCGGTCACCGCGACCACCTTGGGCGGCGTCTCCATCTCGTCCCATTCCGGGCCGGCGGCGCTCTGGAAGAACAGGCCGATGTCGTTGTCCACCGGCACCCCCGCCGCCAGCGCGCGGGCGATGATCGGGTTCGGCACCGGGTAGAGATGCGGGATGCCGGGAGAGGTGACGAGACAGGCCACGCCGTCCAGCGCGGCGTTCCGCGTCAGGTCGGTCAGGGTGTAGCCCTCGGCCTCGGCCCTGGCCCGCGCCTCGGGGCTGTCGTCCCACAGCAGAGGCTCCGCCCCCCCTGCCCGCAGCGCCGCGGCCGTGGCCAGGCCGGACCGGCCCAGGCCCAGCACCGCAACCTTCTGCCCCTTGTAGCCTTTCACCGGGATCATGCGCTTCCCCTTTCCTGCGCTGACAGGGATAGGTCAGCACCGGCGCAAGGGAAAGGGGGCACGTCGCCGGCGGCTGCCGGAGCCGCCTGCATGTCAGGGCCCGGGCGAAAGGCCCGGCGCCGCCGCCTGACCGTCCGCCCACAGCGCCTCGACCCCCGGCCGGTGGATCGAGCCGGGAAGCTGCGACAGGATCAGCGCGCGGAAGTTCCGCACCACCTTCTGCGTCGAGGGGTGCAGGTCGCCGAATGTCTGCCGGAAGATCGCCAGCGCGTCGGCATAAAGCGCCTCGGCTTCCTCGGGTCGGGCCTGGGCCTCGACGACGCCGGCCAGGTTGTTCAGCGCCACGCCATAGTCGCCATGCGCCTCGCCGATCGTGGCGCGATCGACTTCCAGCGCCAGACGGAACAGGGTTTCCGCCTCGGGCAGGCGCCGCGCCGCCCGCACCACCTCGGCCAGCGCACAGACCAGGCCGGCAAAGCCGGGATGCGTGCGGCCCGACAGATCCTGATCCAGCTGCAAGGCCTGCCGGAGCAGCCTTTCGGCCTCGTCCAGCCGACCCTGCCGTTCCCGCAGCCGCGCCAGCCCCGACAGGCCGTCGATGACGGCGGCGCGCCCGCCGCCCGGCAGTCTGCGCGCCAGGTCGAGGGCCTTCAGGTGCAGGGCCTCGGCCTCGGCGTGGCGGTCCTGCGCCAGCAGGAGACCGGCCAGGGCATTCAGCCGGCCGCAATAGTCGGGGTGCGCCTCGCCCAGGGCGGTGCGGGTAGCCTCCAGCGCCTTGCGCAGGGCGGCTTCCGCTTCGGGCAGGCGGTCCTGGGCATCCAGAACGCGGGCCAGTTGCGCCAGGTGCCGGGCATGGTCGGGGCCGGGCAGGCCATCGGCCCGGCGCCCGCCCACGACCGCCTTGCGCAGGAAGCCCTCGGCCTCGACCAGCCGGTCCTGCGCCTCCAGGGTCAGGGCGTGCTCGGCCATCGCCAGCGCCCGGTCGGCGGCCGTGCCCGCCGTCTCGGCCAAGACCAGCAGCCCCCTGCCAAAGCGGAAGGCGGCCGTGAGGTCGCCGATGCGGCAGGACAGCGCCCGCGCCTTCCGCAGCGACCTCGGATCGGGATCGAGGCGCGCGGACAAGGCAAACTGCGCCGCGGCGTCGGACCAGCGCAGCGCCAGTTCCGCGATCAGTCCCCTGGCATGGGCCAGCCGCGCCAGGACCTCGGCGGGGCCGGTGGTCCTGGCCGCAAGCTCGGCCAGGATCCCGTCCGCCGGCGCCGGATCCCCGTCCGCCAGCGCCGCCCGGGCGGCGGTCAGCCGGCCCGGCCCGAAGATCTCCGTCGCGGTCGGATCTGCAAGAACCCGGTCGATCTCGGCCAGCACCTCGGCCTGCGGATCGTCGTTCCACGACAGGCTGGCCAGCCGCTCCAGCACGTCGTCGAGGGCGCCATGGGATCGGGCGAGCTCGGCGCGCAGCCCGGCGGCATCGGCCGGCGAGGCCTCGCGCAGGCGCAGGAACAGCGCCTCGCACCCGGCCCGCAGATCGGCAGCCCGCGCCTCCAGCGCCGCTGCCTGATCCGCCGGATCCCGCATCCGGGAAGCTGCCATTCCGGTTTGCTGCACCACGTCCCACCTGCAAGGCACGAACCGTCCAAGGGCGACGACCGCCCCCGGTTTAGGCGAGCCGCCGGCCGCCGGCAAGAATCCGGGAACGGCTGCCAGGCTTGCCCCTTGCAGGTGACGATGCCGCGCAACACTCGGCGCACGGGCTCATCGGGGGGCGACGGGGGGGGGGGGCGGCTCAGCCCGCAGGTCCGGCAACCATGGCCTGAGCTTCGGCCTTCATCGGGCGATAGCGGAACCGGGCCGAGACGATGCCGTGGTCATTTGTGCCGCTTTCCTTGTGGTCGTCCCAGTTCAGGTGGTCGTTCATCACCACCATGCCGTCGAACAGCCAGATCCGCTTGCGGCTGTTGTCGTAGAATTCCTGGCTGACAAGGATATGGTCCAGGCTTTCCATCATGTCCTGGTGGATGTGCGTGTAATAGACATCCCGGGTGTTGCGGTATTCCTGCAAGGTCTGCGCCGTGTAGAGTGCCGCATCACCGCCGCCGATGCTGTCACCCACCAGATAGTGCGGCTGCTCGGTCAGGATGTTCGCAGTGTTCGACATCTGGCTGTCGTTGATGTCGCCCAGCACGATCACCGGCGCATCGTTGCCGCGCATCAACCCGGTCAGGAGGAAGCGCAGGGCCGAGGCCTCGGCCGTGCGCCGGATGGTGGACAGCGCGGCGCCCAGGTTGGTCTGGTGCGGCGCATAGGCGGCGCGATCGGCATTGAACCAGCGTTCGCGGAACACCTTGGTCGGCGCCTTGGACTTGAAATGGCAGACAAAGACATGCACCGGCGCCAGACTGTCGCGCGGGCGGATGGTGAAATGCAGCACCGGGCGGGAAAAGCTGCGCAGCTTGACGCTGATCGCCGGGGTCTGCGGATCGTCGCCCCGGCTTTCCAGAATGAACGCCTCGGGGAAGTCGGTGATCCAGGTGGGCGCCCCCTCCAGCAACCCCTTCGCCACCATCGCCGCACAGACGATCCGCTTGCCATCCGCATCGGGCGGGATCAGCAGATCGTAGTCCGCAGCCAGCCCCGCCGCGGCCACCGCGCGTTCCAGCGAGGCGCGATGCCAGAGCTCCTGGAACCCCATCACATGCGGGCGCAGGCGGGACAGGACGCGGCGGGTCCAGTCGATCTTCAGGTCATAGACCGCCTGCGACCAGCCGTCGCTGTCGCGGTAAAGCGGCAGCCCGGGCTCGTTCAGGTTCAGCAGGTTGAAGGTGGCAATGTCCAGCGTGCGAAGCTTCATGGCAAAGTCCTTCCGGTTTCAATGCCGCAACCCTAGCACGAAACCGGTGGGAGATTGCACAGAAAGCCGTTACCGCACCTTCAGCGTCGCCAGCCCGATCATCGCCAGGATCAGGCTGATGATCCAGAAGCGGATGACGATCTGCGGCTCGGCCCAGCCCTTCTTCTCGAAATGGTGGTGGATCGGCGCCATCAGGAAGATGCGCTTCCTGGTCCGCTTGTAGTAGAGGACCTGGATGATGACCGACAGCGCCTCGACCACGAAGAGGCCGCCGACGATGGCCAGCACGATCTCGTGCTTGGTGCAGACCGCGATGGCGCCCAGCGCCCCGCCCAGCGCCAGCGAGCCGGTGTCGCCCATGAACACCGCGGCCGGCGGGGCGTTGTACCACAGGAACCCCAGCCCCCCGCCGCAAAGGGCGGCGGTAAAGACCAGCAGTTCCGAGGTGCCGGGCACATAATGCACG
>JBKBRG010000230.1:0-4904 GCA_046292325.1 Tabrizicola sp. | reverse complement strand
GGCCCACCCCCACCGGCACCCAGTGCCCGGCCTTGCCGCAATTGCCGATGCCCGGATCGAGGGCCAGATCGTTGCCGATGGCGCGGATGCCCTTCAGCGCGGTTGCCCCGTCGCCGATCAGGGTCGCGCCCTTCACCGCCTCGCCCACCACGCCGTTGCGCACCCGGTAGGCCTCGGTGCAGGAAAAGACGAACTTGCCGGAGGTGATGTCCACCTGCCCGCCGCCGAAGCCCACGGCGTAGATGCCGTCCTTCAGGCTGGCGACGATGCCGGCCGGGTCGTCCCTGCCCGCCAGCATGTAGGTGTTGGTCATCCGCGGCATCGGGATATGGGCAAAGCTTTCGCGGCGGCCATTGCCGGTGGGGGCCACCCCCATCAGCCGGGCGTTCTGCCGGTCCTGCATGTAGCCCACCAGCACCCCGTCCTCGATCAGCACGGTCCTGCCCGAGGGCGTGCCTTCGTCGTCGATGGTGATCGACCCCCGGCGGTCCGGGATTGTTCCGTCATCCAGGACAGTGACACCCCTGGATGCGATCTGTTTCCCCATCAGCCCGGCAAAGGCCGAGGTCTGCTTGCGGTTGAAGTCGCCTTCCAGCCCGTGGCCGATGGCCTCGTGCAAGAGGATTCCGGGCCAGCCGGGGCCGAGCACCACATCCATCACGCCGGCCGGGGCCTCGACCGCGCCGAGGTTGACGCGGGCGATGCGCAGGGCTTCCTCGATCATCGGCTTCCAGGTCTCGGGCGCCATCAGCTGCGCCAGACCGTGCCGCCCGCCCTTGCCCATGCCGCCGGTCTCGCGCCGGCCGTTCTCTTCCAGGATGACGCTGACGTTCAGCCGCGCCATCGGGCGGATGTCGGCCAGACGGGTCCCCTCGGGGCGCAGGATCTCCACCTCCTGCAGGCTGGCCGACAGGGTGGCCGAGACCTGCACCACGCGCGGGTCGCAGGCGCGGGCCCAGGCGTCGATCTCGCGCAAGAGCTCGATCTTGACCGGGAAGGTCGCCTCGGCCATCGGATCCTCGGCGCGGTAGAGCCGGGTATTGGTGCCGCGCGGCGGAGCGGCCAGGGTGCCGCCGCCCGACCCCACGGCGAGGCGCGCGGTTTCCGAGGCGCGGCGCAGCGCGGTCTCGCTGATCTCGGTCGAATGGGCGTAGCCTGCGACCTCGCCGCGCACGGCGCGCAGGCCGAAGCCCTGCGAGGCGTCATAGGTCGCCTGGCGGATGCAGCCGTCATCCAGAACGATGGTTTCCGCCCGGCGGCGTTCCAGGAACAGTTCGCCGTCGTCCGCGCCCGCGGTCGCCGCGCGCAGGGTGGCGAGGGCGGCTCCCTCGTCGAGGTGGCTGTCGAAGGGGCGGAAGGGGGCGTCGGTCATCGGGGGCCTCGTGCGCTGAGGCCCCAGAGATGGGCCGGCGCGCGGGCAGGGTCAAGGACCGATGGTCCGGGCGATGAAGTCGGCCTCGATCTCCCAGGTGGCGGGGGCGAAGAGCGCGTCGTGATCGACGGGACCGAGCGAGCGGAAGGTCTTGGGCTCGGCCGCGAGGTCGTGGAGGCGGCGGCCGTGAGCGAAGGGGATGACGCTGTCCGCCTCGCCGTGCAGGATGAGAAGCGGCGCGCCGATCGCGGCGATATGGTCGCGGGTGCGGAACTGGTCCTTCATCAGCAGGCCCACCGGCAGCCAGGGATAGGCGGCGCGCGCGATGTCCACGGCGGCGGAATAGGGGGCTTCCAGGATCACCGCCCCGACCGGGTTCCGCGCGGCCAGCATCACCGCCGGGCCGGTGCCGAGGGATTCTCCGACCACGACGATGCGGTCGGGCCCCACTCCGAGCCCGCGCAGATGGTCGTAGGCCGTCTGCGCATCGGCGAGGAGACCCGGCTCGGACGGCCGCCCGGACGACCCGCCATAGCCGCGCCAGGACAGGAAGGCCACGCCGAACCCCCTGTCCTGCCAGAAGGTCAGCCGGTCGGCGCGGTCGGCGATCTCTCCCGCGTTGCCATGCAGGAAGAGGATCACCGGCGCTTGACCTTCGGGAAGGGAAAGCCACAGGACGAGGCGCACGCCATCCGGGGTGGTCAGCGTGGCGCGCTCTACCCCGGCCAGGCCGAGAGCCTCGGGTGCGGGGTCGCGGCGGGTCGGGAAATACTGCAGGTCGCGCTGGAAGGCGTAGATGCCCGTCAGGGCCGCCCCGTAGAGGACGCCAAAGGTCATCAGCGTCAGTTTGAGCAATCCCAGCATCATGCGGCCCGGTCCTGTCCCGCGTCCGTGGGCGAACTTTTGTCGCAACGGTTTCGCTTGTCGCGGGCAAGCTAATATGGTTTGAGAGCCGAAGGGAACCAACGGGATTCTGGCCTTGACGCCGGGATCCGGCAAGGCGGCGGCAAGCCGCGACGTGAACGGGATAAGCGACATGCGTCTTTCGACTGTGACGAACGGGATTGCCGCGGCAGCCATCGCCGTGCTGGCGGCCGGATCGGCCCTTGCCCAGCAGGCGCTGGAGGTCGTCGGCCAGCCAGAGCCGGGCGGGATGGGCTTCCAGCCCTCGGCGACCGAGATCAAGCACGACATCGTCTGGCTGGACACGATGATCCTCTACATCATCACCGCCATCGTGATCTTCGTGACCGCGCTTCTGCTCTACACGATCGTCCGCTTCAACCGGCGCGCCAATCCGACGCCCGCCCGCTTTACCCACAACACGCCGCTGGAAGTGGCATGGACGCTGATCCCGATCGTGATCCTGGTGGTCATCGGCGCCTTCTCGCTGCCGATCCTGTTCAAGCAGCAGGAAATCCCGGTGGGCGATGTCACGATCAAGGCCACCGGAAACCAGTGGTACTGGTCCTATGAATATGTGGACGAGGGCATCGCCTTCGACAGCTACATGATCGGCTCGCCCGCGACCGGCGGCACCAACATGCTGACCCCCGAGGTCGAGGCGCAGCTTCAGGCGGCCGGTTACTCGAAGGAGCAGTTCCTGCTGGCCACCGATACCGCCGTCGTCGTTCCCGTGAACAAGGTCGTCGTGGTGCAGGTTACCGCCTCGGACGTGATCCATTCGTGGAAGGTCCCGGCCTTCGGCGTGATGCAGGACGCGGTGCCGGGCCGCACCGCCGCCCTGTGGTTCAAGGCCGAGAAGGAAGGCATCTACTTTGGCCAGTGCTCGGAGATCTGCGGGCAGATGCATGCCTACATGCCGATCACGGTGAAGGTCGTGTCCGATGCCGCCTATGCCGAATGGCTGGCCAAGGCCAAGGCCGGCGACGTGCAGCTGTCCTCGGTGGCGGCACCGGCGCCGGTGCAGGTCGCGTCCAACGACTGACCGCGCGAGGGGACAGCGCGTGACGGGGCCGGGCGTTCGCCTGGCCCCCTCTCTGCAAGGACAGGACCGGAATGAGCGATACCGCAGCATATCAGGGCACGACCGCCACCCCATGCGAGCCGGGGTTCGGCGATTATGTGCTGCTCTTGAAGCCGCGCGTGATGTCGCTGGTGGTGTTCACCGCGCTGGTGGGCCTGCTGGTCGCGCCGGTCTCGCTGCACCCGGTCGAGGCTTTTGCCGCGATCCTGTTCATCGCGCTGGGGGCGGGGGCCTCGGGGGCGCTGAACATGTGGTGGGACGCCGACATCGACGCGGTGATGAAGCGCACCGCGCGGCGGCCGGTGCCCGCGGGTCGCGTCCAGGCCGGCGAGGCGCTGGCGGTGGGCCTGGCGCTTTCGGGGATCAGCGTGGTGATGCTGGGACTGGCCACCAACCTCATGGCTGCGGCGCTGCTGGCCTTCACCATCTTCTTCTACGCCGTGGTCTATTCGATGTGGCTGAAGCGGTCCACGCCGCAGAACATCGTGATCGGGGGCGCCGCCGGGGCCTTCCCGCCGATGATCGGCTGGGTCTGCGCCACGGGCGGCATCTCGGTCGAGGCCTGCCTGATGTTCGGGCTGATCTTCATGTGGACCCCGCCGCATTTCTGGGCGCTGGCGCTGTTCATGAAGGAGGACTACCACAGGGCCGGCGTGCCGATGCTGACCGTCACCCACGGCCGCAAGGCGACGCGGGCGCATGTGCTGGTCTATACGCTGCTTCTGGTGCCTGTCTCGATCTGGGCGGCGCTGACGCAGATCGGCGGACCGCTGACCCTGGCGGTGGCGGTGGTGCTGAATGCCTGGTTCGTGGTCGGTGCCTTGCGCATCCGGCGGCGCGACGAGGCCATGGCCGAAGCCGACAACTATGCCGTGGAGAAGGCCTTCTTCCGCTTCTCGCTGCTGTATCTCTTCCTGCATTTCGCGACCTTCCTTGCCGAGGCGGCGCTGAAATCCGCGGGACTCGGGGGGTGGTGAGATGACATTCCGCCCCGAACACGAACTGCACAGGCGCCGCTTCAGCCGCAATCTCGGCGTCGCGCTGACGCTGTCGGCTTTCGTGGCGCTGGTGTTTGCGCTGACCGTGGTGAAGGTAAAGCGTGGCGAACCCATGCAGGGCTACGATCATACCTATTCGCCGGCGCTGCTGCCGAAGGAGGAGGCCAAGCCATGATCTTCTCGCGACTTCAGGGCAAGAACCGGACGGCGGCGCAGCTGGTGCTGGTCGCGTTCACCATGCTCGGCCTGTCCTTCGCGGCGGTGCCCTTCTACGATTGGTTCTGCCGGGTCACCGGCTATGGCGGCACACCCGCGGTGGCCGAGGTCGCTCCGGACCGGATCCTGGACCGGACCGTCAAGGTGCGCTTCGACGCCTCGCTGGAGCAGGGCATGCCCTGGGAGTTCAAGCCGGTCGTCCGCAGCATGAACATCCGCATCGGCGAGACCGGCCTGGCCTTCTACGAGGCGCACAATCCGACCGACCGCCCGATCGCCGGCACCGCCAGCTTCAACGTCTATCCCGACACGACCGGGGGCTATTTCACCA
>JBKBRG010000229.1:0-4912 GCA_046292325.1 Tabrizicola sp. | reverse complement strand
GGTCATGTCCGCCCACATCGCCTTTCCCGCCTATGTGCTTGCCCATGACCCCGATGCCGGGATCGAGGCCTGCCGCCCCGCCTCGGTCTCGCCCTTGCTCAATCAGACGCTCCTGCGCGGCGAGCTGGGCTTCAACGGCGTCATCGTCTCGGACGCAACGCCCATGGCCGGTTTCGGCGCCTGGGCGCATCGGGACGAGATGCTGCCGCAGGTCGTCTCCTCGGGCTGCGACGTGATCCTGTTCTCGGACGAGCCCGAGGCCGACATCGCGCGGATCGAGGCGGCGCTGGACGATGGCCGCCTGACCCTGGCCCGGCTGGACGAGGCGCTGATCCGCATCCTCGGGCTGAAGGCGGCGCTCGGGCTGCACCGCAGCGGGCGCGACCCGGCCGACCGCTCCAGGCTTTTCGACCCGGCCAATGCCCGCATCGCCGAAGAGGTGACCGCCCGGGCGCCGACCCTGGTGAAGGACGTGAAAGGCATCCTGCCGCTGTCACCTGACCGCCACCGGCGGGTGCTGGTCCATTCGACCGGCATCGTCACGCCCTTGCACGGCGAAGGCCAGCCGATGATCTTCCCCGACCTCCTGCGTGCCGAGGGTTTCGAGGTGACGTTGCATCAGCCGGGCGAGCGCAGCGACCAGCGCGACTTCGACCTCGTGCTGTTCCTGATGGGGGAAGAGACGCTTCTGACCAGGGGCCGGATCTTCCTCGACTGGAACCGTCTGACGGGCGGCATGTCCGGCGCCATGCAGCGGCACTGGCATCAGGTGCCGACGGCGCTGATCTCCTTCGGCTATCCCTACTATCTTTACGACGCCCCCCGGATGCCCTGCGTGGTCAATGCCTATGCCACGATGGACTCGATGCAGCGCGCGACGCTCGACTGCCTGCTGGGCCGCGCGCCTTTCCGGGGGACGAACCCGGTCGATCCCTTCTGCGGCCTGCCCGACGCGCGCTACTGAACCCGGCGCCATGCCCCTAGGCCGGCACGAGCGGCAGGCGTTTCGCGGTCACGCTCCCCGCCGGGGCCGGGGATCGGCCGGGTCCGGTCGGATCCTCTGCGGCAAGTCGCTCTTGTCGGTCGCCGGAAATTCCTGATCTTCTGTCGCGGCAGCGGCGTGCGGGACGGCCGCAAGAACAGGGTTGGACGGTCGATGAGGAACGGCGGGCGGTTGCTGGTGGAAAGCCTTGTCGCGCTTGGCGCGACACGGGGATTCGGCGTGCCGGGGGAAAGCTATCTTGCGGTGCTGGATGCGCTGCACGACACGCGGGGCAGGCTCGACTTCATCCTGTGCCGCAACGAGGGCGGGGCGGCCTTCATGGCGGCGGCCTGGGGCAAGCTTACCCGGCAGCCGGGGATCTGCTTCGTCACCCGCGGACCCGGCGCGACCAATGCCGCCATCGGCATCCACACGGCGATGCAGGATTCCGCGCCGATGCTCGTTTTCGTCGGACAGGTCGCGACCTGCATGCGCGGGCGCGAGGCCTTCCAGGAACTCGACTACCGCGCCGTCTTCGGCACCATGGCGAAATGGGCGGTCGAGATCGACCATGCCGACCGCATCCCGGAAATCCTCTCCCGCGCCTGGATCACCGCCACCTCCGGCCGCCCCGGCCCGGTCGTCATCGCCCTGCCCGAGGACATGCTCTCCGGACCCGCCTCTGCCGCACCGCTGACCGCCCCGGCGCGCCTCGCCGAACCCGCCCCCGACCCGGCCGCCCTGGCCGAGGCGCTGGACCTTCTCGCCGCGGCCCGGCGCCCCGCGATCCTGCTTGGCGGCTGCAACTGGACCGAGGCCGGCAAGGCCGCCCTCAAGGCCTTTGCCGAGGCCTCCGACATCCCCGTGGTCGCTGCGCTGCGCTGTCAGGACATGTTCGACAACCACTCGCCCTGTTACGCCGGGGATCTGGGCCTGGGTCTGGCCGCCGGGGTGCGCCGCACCATGGCCGAGGCCGACGTGATCCTCGCGCTCAACACCCGCTTCGGCGAGATCTCGACCGAAGGCTACACGCTGTTCCAGGTGCCGCTGCCGCGGCAGAAGATCATCCATGTCCATGCCTCGGCGGCCGAGATCGGCAAGATCTACATCCCCGCGCTTGGCATCCCCGCCGGCCCCAACGCCTTCGCCGCGGCCCTGACCCCGGTGCGCGGCACCTGGGGCGACTGGCGCCGCCGCGCGCGGGAGGATTACGAGGCCACCTTCGACCTGCCGCCCCAGCCCTCGCCGGTGGACATGGGGCGTGTCACCGCCCATCTGCGCGCTGTGCTGCCCGAGGATGCGATCCTGACCAACGGGGCGGGCAACTTCACCGCCTGGCCGAACAAGTTCTTCCGCTTCGGCCCGAGGGCACGCCTGCTGGCCCCGCAGTCGGGCGCGATGGGCTATGGCCTGCCCGCCGCCATCGCCGCCAAGGTGGCCCATCCCGACCGCACCGTGGTCTGCTTCGCCGGCGACGGGGATTTCCAGATGACCTGTCAGGAGCTCGGCACCGCCCTTCAGGCGGGCGCCCAGCCCATCGTCCTGATCCTGAACAACGGCACCTACGGCACGATCCGCGCGCACCAGGAACGGACCTATCCCGCCCGCGTCTCGGCGACCGACCTCGTGAACCCCGATTTCCCCGCGCTTGCCCGCGCCTACGGGTTCCATGCCGAGAGGGTGGAAAGCACCGATGCCTTCCCCGCCGCCTTTGCCCGCGCGCTTGCCTCGTCCACCGGTGCGGTCCTCGACCTGGCCCTCTCGGCCGAGGCGCTGACCCCGCGCCAGACCCTTTCGCAGATGCGCGCCGCCGCCCAGGCCCGTTGCCGGGCGAAACTGCCAGCCGATGACCGTGACCAGGGAACCACCATGCCCGACCGCCTGCACCGCGCCCTTGCCCTGATCGACCGGGCCAATGCTGCCGATCCCAAGGGCGAGGCCCTGCTCTACGGCGAGCGGATGAGCGCGGAACTCGCCCGCCTTGCCCCCGACGCCTCCGAGGTCCTGCGGATCGCCGCGCGCGGGCAGCATGTCGAACGCTGGCTCTTGCCCCGGTCGGAGTATCCCGAGGGCAAGGCAGGCTATCTCGCCTGGCGTCGCGAACAGGCCCGCCGCCATGCGCTTCGCGTGGGCGGGATCATGGCCGAGGCGGGATATGAACCCGCCGACTGCGACCGCGTGGGCGTGCTTCTGCGGAAAGAGGGGCTGAAGCGCGACGCGGAGGTGCAGATGCTGGAGGACGTGATCTGTTTCGTCTTCCTGCGCTGGTATTTCGCCGACTTCGCCACCGGGCGGGACGAGGCCTCGGTCGTGGACATCGTGCAGAAGACCGCGCGCAAGATGTCGGACGCCGCCCGCGCCCGCGCGCTGGAGGAATTCGCCCTGCCGCCCATGCTGGCCGAAGCCGTCCGTTCAGCCTGACCGGCGCCGCATCCGCTCGTCCAGTTCGGCATTGATCGCCCCGCCCAGAAGGACGGCCCAGACGGACAGATAGAGCCACATCATCAGGATGATGACCGCCCCGATCGAGCCGTAGATCGCGTTGTAGCTGTTGAAGTTCGCCAGGTAGACCGAAAAGCCGATCGACACGCCCGCCCAGGTCAGGGCGGCCACCAGAACGCCCACGCTGATCCAGGGCGAACGGAAGCCGCCGGGCACGTTCGGGCCAAAGCGGTAAAGGATCGACAGGCAGGTGACGACCAGAAGGAACATCGCCCCCCAGGGCAGGACCCTGGTCAGCCAGGCCTCGAAGGTGCCGAGGGTGACATAGCTCAGAAGGACAGGCACCACGACCACCGTCACCAGCGCGATGAACAGCGCCGCGATCAGCGCGCCGGTCAAGAGGAAGTCGACCGCCCAGCCGCGCAGCCAGCCCCTGGGGCGCGAGCGGTGGACCACGTCCAGCCCCTGCACCAGCGCCGAGACCCCCGCCCGCGCCGAATAGAGCGCGATCAGAAGCGACAGGATCGTGGTCCATTGCAGCGCCGACCGCGGCGCGGTGATCAGGCCCATGACCTGATCGTGGATCAGCTGGCCCGCCTCGGGCGGCAGAAATCGCTCGGCCACCGCCAGATAGCCCCGGATCACGCCGGGATCGGCGAACATGCCCCAGACGGCGACGGCGGCAGCCAGGCCCGGAAAGACCGCGAACATGGCGAAGAAGGCCACGCCGGCCGCGATCAGGCCGAAATGCCCGTCGCCGACCCGCAGCCAGACCGCCGCGACGAAATCCCGTGCCTGCCTCAGACCCGTCATGCCGCCAGCTTCCACAAGATCGTCGCCCGGCGCAACGTCCGGCGCAACTTGCGGCCGCCCCTGCCCCGGCGCATGATGCCGCCAACAGGAGGACCCCCATGAGCCATGTTCCGAACCCCGACCGCTACGGCCGGATGATCTACAATCGCTGTGGCGCCTCCGGGCTGAAGCTGCCCGCGATCAGCCTCGGTCTCTGGCACAACTTCGGCCACGACACGCCGCACGCAACGAAGCAGGCGATCTGCCGCACCGCCTTTGATCTTGGCATCACCCACTTCGACCTCGCCAACAACTACGGCCCCCCGCCCGGCAGTGCCGAGGAAGCCTTCGGGGACCTTCTGCGCACCGATTTTCGTTCCCACCGGGACGAACTCGTCATCTCCTCCAAGGCCGGCTACCTGATGTGGGACGGCCCCTATGGCGAATGGGGCAGCCGGAAATACCTGATCGCCTCCTGCGACCAGTCGCTGAAGCGGATGGGCCTCGACTATGTGGACATCTTCTATTCGCACCGTTTCGACCCCGAAACGCCCCTGGAAGAGACGATGGGCGCGCTGGACCATATCGTGCGGTCGGGCAGGGCGCTGTATATCGGCGTCTCCAGCTACAATTCCCAGCGCACGCGCGAGGCGGTGGCGATCCTGAAAGAGCTGGGCACGCCGCTCCTCATCCATC
>JBKBRG010000228.1:2144-4919 GCA_046292325.1 Tabrizicola sp. | reverse complement strand
GTTGGTGGCGTAGATGCAGTCCGGCCCCACCGCCGCCTCGACCTTGGCCGTCACCTCGTGCTTGACCTTCGGATCCTCGAAGACCGCCTCCACCACCAGGTCGGCGCCTGCGAGGGCCGCGTAATCGGTGGTGGCGAAGATGCGGCCCAGAACCTCGGCCTTCTTCTCGGCGGTGACCTTGCCGCGCTTCATGCCCTTGTCGAGCAGCCCCTCGGAATGGGCCTTGCCGCGATCCGCCGCCTCTTGCGTCGCGTCGATCAGCACGACCTCGATGCCGGCGTTGGCCGAGACATAGGCGATGCCCGCGCCCATCATCCCCGCACCGATGATGCCCAGCTTCCTCACCGCCTGGTCCTCGACCTTGGGCCGGTTCGCGCCCTTCTCCAGCGCCTCCTTGTTGATGAAGAGGCTGCGGATCATCGCGCTGGACGAGGGGTTCATCAGCACGGATGTGAAATGCCGCGCCTCGATCCGCAGCGCCGTGTCGAAGGGCACCAGCGCCCCCTCGTAGACCGCCGCCAGAAGCGCCTTTGCCGCCGGATAGACGCCCATGGTCTTGCCATGCACCATCGCGCTGGCGCCGACAAAGGTCTGGAAGCCTGCCGGGTGATAGGGCGCGCCGCCCGGCATCTTGTAGCCCTTGGCGTCCCAGGGCTTCACCAGGTCGGCATCGGTGGCCGACAGCACCCAGTCCTTCGCGCGCTTCAGCAGGTCTTCCGGGGCCACGACCTCGTCGATGAGCCCGGCTGCCCTGGCGGACTTCGGATCCGAAAGCTTGCCCTCCAGCAGGAAGGGCGCAGCCATCATCGCGCCCAGCTTGCGGACAAGGCGGGTGGTGCCGCCCGCGCCGGGGAAGATGCCGACCATGATCTCGGGCAGGCCGATCTTGGCCTTGGGATTGTCGGCGGCGATGATCCGGTGGCAGGCAAGCGGCAGTTCCAGTCCGATCCCCAGCGCC
Organism: Tabrizicola sp.; assembly: GCA_046292325.1. Taxonomy (GTDB): domain Bacteria; phylum Pseudomonadota; class Alphaproteobacteria; order Rhodobacterales; family Rhodobacteraceae; genus Tabrizicola. Next base: position 3,961 of record JBKBRG010000228.1, on the reverse strand, counting down.
GTGCCCGGCAGGGCCGCGACGATCGGCTTGCCCCCCTTCAACGTCTTCGGGTCCATCCCCGCCCGCTCGATCTTGCGCAGGACCTGGTGCATCTGCATCACGCCATCGAAGATCGCCTGCGCCCCGCCCGCCCGCATCCGGGCGATGACGTTCAGGTCCATGCCCCCGGCGAAATCCTTCTTGCCGCTGGTGATGATGATGCCCTTCACCCCCGCGTCGGCCAGCGCCCGGTCGATCAGGTCCGACAGGGTCGCAAAGGCCTCGGTGGACATCACGTTCATCGACCTGGACTTCACGTCCCAGGTGATGGTGGCGACACCGTCGGCGTCGGTGATCATGGTGAAGTCGGTCATCTGTTCGTCTCCTTTGGCCAGCCGGGATAGGGGGTGCCGTCCTTGTGCAACCGGGCGCGCAGGCCGTTCCGGCGAATGTAATGCAGGTCGATGTCGGGATAGGTCACCTCGTCCTCGGGCAGGCGTGAGCCCGCGACGAAATAGGTGACGGGGCGCTCGGTGCGGTTCTCCAGCATGTGGGCATCGGGCACGCCGGCCGGCCAGCAGACGCAGGTGCCGGGCAGCAGGTCGTGCGCGCCGTCGTTCTCGTGCAGGGTCACGACGCCGTCGAGCGTGCAGAGGAATTCATCCTCCTCCGCATGCCAGTGCCGCTGACTGGACCATGCGCCCGGGTCCAGCGTGTCGAGATGGGCCCCGAACTGCGTCAGCCCGCCCGCGACCGACAGGCGCAGGGTGCGCAGCCCCTTCTCGCCACTGGTTGGCGCCAAGGCGGGATCGACGATCATGCCATGCGCCCCTCGCGCCGGGTCAGGCCGAACTGGGCTTCCAGAACCTCACGGGTCACCGGCCACCGCTCGGCCCGGATCGCGTAATGCGCCTCCGAGAACAGCCAGATGCCATCCCGGCGGACCAGGGCATGTCGCGCGGAATGCGGCAGGTTCAGCCGCTCGCCATCGGAAATGAGATGCGTGTGATGCCAGCCTTCGATCCGGTCGCGGTCGACGTAATCCGCCGCGCGTGCCACGCGTTCGTAATGCGTGACCCCATTGTCCCGCAGGGTCAGGTGCAGGGCGTCGAAGGTCGGCCGCAGATCCTCGACCGTCGTCACCAGAAGCCGGGCGGTTTCGGTATGCACAAGGTAGGGCAGGTCGATCTGCGCCGCATAGCGGGCAAAGTCACCCACGATAATGGCGTCGGAGACGACGTTCAGCGCATCCTGATAGATCGACAGCGGGTTCATCTGGGCCCCGTCCAGTCGCTGCCGTCCTTGTAGGTAAAGCGAGCCTTCCCGCCCTCGATCTCGACCCGCAGGTCGACGTCGGAATAGGTTGCCACCTCGCGCGCGGCCCTGGTCCCGACGACCAGGAAGCGCGCCACCTGGCCGGTGCGGTTGATGAAATGGTGCCCGTCCGTGCTGCCCGCCGGGAAGGCCGCGCAGTCGCCCGGACGCATCACCGTTTCGCCCGCGTCCTGCACCAGGGTGCATTCGCCCTCGGTCACCATCACGAATTCGTCCTCGTTCAGGTGCCAGTGCCGCAGGCTGGACAGCGCACCCGGTTCCAGCGTCACGAGGTTCACGCCGAACTGGGTCAGCCCGCCCGCATCGCCCAGCCGCAGCGACGAGCGGCCCTTCATCATGCTGGCATAGGGTTCGGGGTAGATCGAGCCGGTTCTCACCGGGACTTTCGCGAGGTCGATCACGGGCATGCGGGGTCTCCTTCCGGGTGCAGACCGCCCGGCCGGAGCTGCCCCCGCGTCAGGCGGACATGGCCAGTGCCTCGTACTGCTGTGCCAGCTCGGGCA